>JBILVK010000179.1:0-4444 GCA_044370475.1 Bacteroidia bacterium | reverse complement strand
AAAGTTACGGCCATCCTTCCCGGTGCAACCCTTACAGATAGCTGGAAAGGCACAAACCTGCCTCCAGAAAGATTTATTCCAGCCACAGACATTGGCAAACTCGTATGGGGTGCTTACGACCTATCACCACAAACCAATGTAGAAGAAATTTTGGTTCGGCCCATAGAAGGCGATATTTAATTGCCAGAACATTTTACACTTTAATTCGTTTACAGACCATGAACTCATCTCAGCTATTTGTTAACAGTCTCACACACTATAAGAGAAGAAAGACCAATACCGTAAAGATTGGCGACCTATACCTTGGTAGCGATTATCCCATTCGCATTCAAAGTATGACCACCACAGATACCATGGACACCCAAGGCTCTGTTGAACAAATTATAAGAATGGTGGACGCAGGTTGCGAGCTGGTGCGACTTACAGCGCCAAGCATGAATGAGGCAGAAAACCTTGGCAACATCAAAAAAGAATTGCAAAAAAGAGGGGTGTTTGTTCCGCTTGTTGCAGATATTCACTTTACCCCAAATGCCGCAGAAATGGCCGCGCGCATGGTAGAAAAAGTACGCATCAATCCAGGCAATTATGCAGATAAAAAGAAGTTTCAAGTTATAGATTATACAGACCCAGATTACCAATCTGAACTCGATAGAATTAGAGAAAAATTTGTGCCGCTCTTGCGCATTTGCAAAGAGTATGGAACTGCCATTAGAATTGGCACAAACCACGGCAGCCTTAGCGATCGTATCTTGAGTCGTTATGGTGATACGCCCCTTGGAATGGTAGAAAGTGCCATGGAATTCTTGCGCATTGCAGAAGATGAAGGATTCCAAAACATTGTCTTATCAATGAAAGCTAGTAACCCTCAAGTAATGGTGCAAGCCTACCGTTTATTGGTAGATACCATGAACCAAAACAACATGCAATATCCTTTGCATTTGGGCGTAACTGAGGCGGGAGACGGCGATGATGGTCGCATCAAATCTGCCCTTGGAATTGGAGCTTTGCTAGAAGATGGATTAGGAGATACCATTCGCGTTTCGCTTACCGAGGACCCAGAATTTGAAGTGCCCGTTGCCCAAAGATTGGCCAATAGATACGCACAGCGCGAGCAAAACACAGCCATAGAACCAGCCAGCAATTGGATGCTTCAAAACCCAACAAGATTTTATAGCTACCAAAAAAGAGAAAGCAACCTAGTGGCAAACTTTGGCGCCCACCAAGTTCCACGTGTGATTGCCAACTTCTCTCAAACCCCAATAGAACCTCAAGATTTAACAGGCATTGGATACACTTACGATGCCCAAACAGACAAATGGAACATGAGCGAACTAGGCGCAGATTATTTGTTCCTAGGTGATAACTTAGCCAACTTTATGTTGCCTGTTGGCCTCAAAGCCATATACACACCAAGCACTTGGCAAACATGCTTAGACAAAAGCAATGCCTTTCCACTCTTTACTGCAGAGGCTTTCCTTGCTAGCTCAGTTTTCTCAAGTAGCCTCAATTTTGTGAGCATATCTGGCACAGACTGTCTGAACCAAACGCTGTTGCAAAAAATAAAGCAAGAGGCAAACATTGTTCTTTTATTGAGTGCCTCGCATCCACATATGATGTGCAGCCTCCGCAATTCCCTAGGCTTGCTGAGCGAACAAAACATTAAGAATCCCATCGTGTTTGGCCTTTCTTACGCAAAGGAGTTGGTTCAGACCGAACCCTTGGATTTAACCATGCTTTACGCGAGCACAGACGCTGGCAGTTTATTGATTGATGGATTTGGCGATGGCATCTTTTTTAGCGACAGTACGGTGCCTCAAAAGCGATTAAACGACATTTCCTTTGGCATTCTGCAGGCCGCCAGAACGCGCATTAGCAAAACAGAATACATCAGCTGCCCAAGCTGCGGTAGAACCTTATTCGACTTACAAGAAACCACCGCTTTAATTCGCAAGCGCACCGACCATCTCAAGGGAATAAAAATTGCGATTATGGGCTGTATTGTAAACGGTCCGGGCGAAATGGCCGATGCCGATTACGGCTATGTGGGTTCTGGACCCGGAAAAATTACACTTTACAAAGGTAAAGAAGTGGTAAAAAAATCGATACAATCAGAAAATGCAGTGGATGAACTTGTTGAATTGATAAGGGAAAATGGTGATTGGGTTGAATTAACAGCCTAATGCAACCCTTTTTATCAGAAAATTTGTCTACTTGTTATATTAAATAGAATACTCTAAATTTGAAACTTTAATAAAATCATAAAAAATGAAAAAAGTGTTACTAACAGCTCTTGCTGCCTTAACCTTCGGTTCGGCTGCAATGGCACAAAAAATCGACAACAGTCAAGATCTTCGTTTTCGTTCAATTAGCGAGGCTAGCAAGCCTTTTAACAAAAAGTCATTAAATAAAACCAAAGGTTTTGTTTCTGATTGGTACTCAATCATGGACATGATTGATCAAAGTAATGTTGGTACAAGCTTAACTGGCTTTGTTAACTTTCTTACGCATGACTCTTTAAATAAATTTGTTGAGGATGATGGTGTTGTAAGATACGGTGGATGGCAATCTGTTGGTCAGGTTATTGACCCTAAAGATGATTTGATTTTGAACACAGAGAAACCACAAAACCAATTGTCGCGTTTCAACAGTTACAAGTGCGATAGTATTGCATTCCAATACTTATATGTACGTAATGTAGATTCAATTTCTGACGGTATGGGTGGAAAAACCAATGTAGTAGATACTTTGTTTATCGCTTACTTTGCTGCTGCTCAAATTAGAAAATTAGAGTTTACAGCTTCTAAAGATAAATTAGCTTTGGTTGATTGGGATTATGCAACTCGTTTACCAAAGAACTATGTAACTATGCAAACTATTTTGTTACCTCGTGGTGCAAATGGTGATGTAGATACAACTCGTGCTTTAAACAACGATGGTGGTTTTGAAAACTCTTGGTCAAGCAAAATTGCTCAGTTCCCTGCTCCTGCTGGAATGGTTGTAAATGCAAATCCTAATGGATCAACTACTGCTAACTTAGTTGGTTTCTCTTATACTTTTAAATCTGGTATTCCTGCAGTAATTGGTACTGATACTGCTGTAATGGTTTACCAAAAAGATCCTGCAACTGCTCCTTCTGGAATGCGTAGAACTAACTACTTCGGTTGCAGATTTACCCAAAACTCTGGTTCTATTGGTTGGGAAAACAAAACCTATTGGAATACTTCATTATTTGCATTGAAAAACACTTCTTATGCAGATGACGGTAATGCAAACTCTTGGAAAGGTTATGTTGCTGGTAACGCATTCACTAGCGATTTATTCTTAGAATCATGGTTCCATTTAACTTCTGATACTTCTGGTGTTAAGCCTGGTGTTGGATTTAACGAAGAAGGTAACGTAAAAGTTTCTTCAGTTTTCCCTAACCCTGCTAAATCTAATGTAACTGTAGGTATGGAATTATTTGCAACTACAGACCTTACTATTAGCATCGTTAACTTAATGGGTCAAGAAGTTAGTTCATTGTCATTCCCTAAAACAGCTAAAGGTGTTGTTGAAATTCCAGTTAGCTTAAATAACATCACTCCTGGTGTTTATGTTATTAACGTAACTGCTGGAAATAGCACTAGCTCACAAAAATTAGTTATTGCTGAATAAGCAAAACTTCATAAAAAAAAATCCCGACTCTCACGAGTCGGGATTTTTTTTGCCCTTCATCCATTGAACAATATTTAACTAATAACTTAATTCCTTCACTAACTTCTTGCTATGGACCATCGTCCATGGACCATGGACTCTAAAAACTATCTACCAACAACAAATCTATTCGCTCTTTCAAATCCATCTCCTGTTAAAGAGTAGAAATAAACCCCAGGCTTCAATTCATTTACTGAAATATTGATTTGGTTCAGACCGTTATGTGCACCATATTCTTTTGAAGGCACAACTACATTACCAAGAATATCATAAACAACAACGTTTGCAAGGCCTTTTTGTGTGGCTGTCCACTCAATGGTTATTTGCTCTGAGCTAGGAACTGGAAATACATTAGAAACGGCTTTAAGGCCATTATTTTCTGCTAATTTACTGCTTAAGCCTTTGCTGCTTGCCAATACATAATCAATTTGTTCTACCATGCCTGCGGTGTCTTCTACCACTTGCAACAATGGATGTCCGCCATTGGCCGAAACCCAAGTATACGTTTTGGTAGATTCATTGAAACCACCTAATCCACCACCACCTGGTAAATCTGTCCAAGTGCCAGATAAAGTGTTCCTAATTTTAAAGCCTACTTTTATGTCCATAATGCTTTTCTGACGAAGTGTGGCAATGGTTCCTGCATCTAAAATAAGGTTGCCATAGGCATCTATTTCAGAGTTATTTTTAATGACATAAGTAATTCTCACAGAATCTACAAAAGGAATTTCAATTCCAAGTTCTGCTGCAG
>JBILVK010000016.1:0-44835 GCA_044370475.1 Bacteroidia bacterium | reverse complement strand
CAAGCCAATAAAACTAGACACTGAATCCACAAACTTTGTGCCCATGGTAGATGGAAAGGAGAATACTTTAAATGCGCCTCCGCTGCCCGACATTTGACCCGCCTCCATAATTACACGCCAAGCAGTATTGCTCACCATCATGAAAGTTGGGAATTCTTCTTGGGTATTTGGATCGCGCTCGAAACTTACCAAATTGCAACCAGCTGGTGCAGCAGGATAGGTAAAACCATCGGCATAAAAAGTAGTATCAACATTGTGCCTTTTTGCCCAACCCGTTAAGCTCCATGTTTTGTTAGCACCGCTAACACGTAAGGCTGTGGCTGTGTTGGCATCAATGGTGGTGTCTGTTGCCAATACAAACCAATCTCCAGGAGCCGCAAAATCTGAACGGTTTACCGTGATTTGCGAAAATGCAGTCAGGCTCAATAAAGAGGCAGCTGCAATTAGTAGGTGTTTTTTCATATATTTAAATTGTTTCTTGTTTTCTTACAAAGATGTTGCCAAAGTATTAAGTAAAGATAAAATAAAAAGCCTCTTGCGAGGCTTTTTATTTATTGAAAAGGAATTAAAGTAATACCTGCCGAGAACACCCTAATATCTGGATTATTATTTTGGGTATTGAAATAAGGAGTTAAACTATAATTGGCAAAAGCCCTAAACCAACCGTATCCAATCCTTGCTGTGGCTGTTAACCTAAACGGATTAATATTAAAATCGTCCTTAATTTTTGCTTCTTCTTCATAACCCTTTGCACTCGATTCTATTCTTAAATGTGAGTATGCTTTAAAGGAACCAATTACCCCTACAGCAAAGTGAAAATTATTACGATCTTTCTTGTTGCGTGGTGCATATTTAATAAGCAATGGAACGTTTAAATTATAATTGTATAATTTGTTTTTAGTAAGGGTAAGTGAACCAGAATCTGCCGAAACAATATTGACATTAGGCGTAAGAATTTGATTGGAGTTAAACCTAAAATTTTGAAACTCCATTCCCAATCCACTGGTTATAGCAAGCTTGTTTTTCACCAATTGCAAATCGCCTTCTAACAGGTTTAATCCATAGAACCACGACTTCTCCATTTTGCAGTCTAAGAAAGAATAGTTAATTGGTAAATTGAAATTTAAATCGGGTGATACAAATTGATTCATCCCTAACTCAAATCCAGCATAAACATTTTTTAAATCATAGGTTTTAGCAACCTTTTCTTTCTTATCCTCGGTAGCAACTTCGTCATTATCTTCTATAATAATAAATTTCTTTTTACCCACTTTAATCCTGGTGGTATCATCATTGCCCATTCTTTCGTCGTTCATGTTCTCGCCGGTGTTTGAGTCAACAATGCTGGAGATTCCACTTATATTTATTTGCTTATTTATTGGGTTGCCACTATAAACGCCTTTGCTTGCGCCTGCTGCATCAATTTGCAAATCATTGTTGCTGTATATGGCAAAATAACTAGCACCTGCTGCCTCCAATTTAAGGTCTTTACATACCAACTCAGATGCATACAATTTACTAGCACCAGATAACTCTATGGAGGCTTTGTTTGCACTGCCTGTTAAGGTTAGCTTGGTGGCGCCATTCAATGCCACATTCAAATTTTGAACCTTTAAATTAAAATTTCCTTTGGCAGCTCCATTGTTGGTAAGCGTAAAATCATCCCCTTCAATAACACTTCCACTTTTCATTTCTACCACGCCAGCTCCATTCATCTCAACTTGCTTGAGTTCTTTAAAATGAATCTCAATAAAATCGTCACCCCAAAAAGATTCTCCTACATTGTCTATGCTCAATTCACCTTCTTTTACCGTAAAAGTAATACCACTTAAGTCCTTGCTGTGAACCGCCTTAGTTTCATTGCCAGCAACCAATCTAATGCGTACCGGCACATCCATTTTAATTTTTGAGAAGGAGGCCAATTGCACTTCCTTTTGAGCCCAAACACTCCCGCTTAAGGCTAATAAAATCAATAATTTGATATATTTCATATTAGTATTTTTCTGTTTTATAATTTCTTTCGTAAGCAAAATATTTTGAGATGATGGCAAAGCCACTTCTTTCGTTGATGGCATCATGTTTTTCTTGGTAGCTAATACCTGTTGTTCTTTCTACCAATTGCCTAGCGTAGGTGCCCGCTACTCTTGCTCCACCCTCCTTTAAAGTATCTAAGGTTGTAATGGCCACAGGCATGCGCGTTTTCATTTTTTGCTTGAGCCAATCTGCTGGGTTCAGGTAAGGTGTTTGCTCTACTAAGGCTTGGTCCGAACCAATCACGCTTTCGTTAGCAAGAGCTCTTTGTTCCACATATAGCTTACCCATGTTAGGTCTGCTTAAAGTGCTTTTTGCTCCAACCCATGCTTGTTTGTTTTCAAGTTGGGTAGGCATATTTCTGCTTTGAAGTTGAACAACATTTTCTATAATCACAGCCTCCTTTGGTAGGTTTAATTTTGGGGTAGTTTTAGTTGTACTCATCGCATGATTTGCTTTGCCTTTTTTAGAAGGCTCAACTTCCTTGATTGCTTGTTCATTAATTGCAAGTTTTTCTGTGTTGCTTTGCTTGCTTGCCTCAAGCGAAGGTGCACTTAAACGCGTTGCTTCATTGGCGTTTGGTTCAGACCGCTTGCTTGTTGTTATATTGGAGGCCAAACTATCTGCATTTTGATTGCTATTATATAGTAAGCCTAAGAACCCTACCAAAAGAAGTGTTGCAGCAATAGCAAAGTAATTAGCATACAATGAAAAACTTAATCCAGTCTTTTTCTTGATACTTTCTTTGCGCTCAAACACCTCCTTATTTGGAGTCAATTTGGTTTTTAAAAACAGCTCATAGTTCGCTTTATTTTGAGGATATAAAATTAATTTTCTTTCAAACAAAGCCTGCTCTTCTTCGCTTAAATCGCCTTCCATAGCAGCTATCATTTCATCATCTGCTATCCAAGTGTTTTCCTCTTTTTTAAGGTAGGTAAAATCTACTTTATCTATGGTTTTATCTTGGTTCAGCACAAGTGGAATTGCATTGTTTAACAAGCTGAATTCCTCAGCTAAATTAGGGTGCTGAGCCAAAAACTGCATGAGCACCTCTTTATCTGCTTCTACTAAATTACCATCTAGGTAATCAACCAAAAACAACTCGTAATTTTCTCTTGTAATTTTCATATTACTTGTTCTATTGACCCTAAATAATTCTTTAATGTTAGGCGAGCTCTATAAATATATACCTTTACCTGACTCTCATTTAACCCCGTTATCTCCCCTATTTCATCATAGCTATACCCTTCATAATCGCGCAAGAGAATAACCGAACGTTGTATATCATTTAAGGTGCTTAATGCCTTTTCTAAAATGGCTCCAATATCAGAATAGCTATTATGTGTTTTTACCACATCTTCGTGGTGCTCTTCTAGTAAACCACTTCTTTGTTCTTTTCTTATTTTATCAATCATGGTATGATAGCCTGTTGTAAACAAATAACTCTTTGCTTTTTTAAATTCAACTTGTTCAACCTTGAGCCACATTTTTTCAAAAGTGTCTTGAACCACATCACGCGCTGCATCGCGGTCCTTGAGGTTCTTCACCACAAACCTAAATAGGGCGTCGGAGTGTTGATCAACGGTAGAATTGTATTCAGAGGCGGTCATTTACCAATTATTGGATAATTTTATCATGAAGCGTTGTGCAAGCAATTTAGTTACATCTTTAATCAAAAATTTTCTTTTTTCTGTTAAAATCCTAAATTGACCTTTCATACGCATGAAAGAAAACATCCTAATAATATGTAACCCATCTTCTGGCAAAGGCAATGGTGGCAAAGTTTTAAGTAGCTATGAGGCTTATTTATCTTCGCATAAAATAAACTTTGTTACTTATAAAATGGAATACCCTCCCAATCTTAGCAACTATACTTGCATGGTAATTATTGGGGGCGATGGCTCTATCAACCATACCTTAAATCACTATAAAGATATACCCATTCCCATTGCATTTATTAAGGGCGGAACAGGTAATGATTATGCCTCTTTGCATTTGGGCAAGGCTAGCTTAGAAATGCAGTTTAAAAACACCTTAAGTCCAAACAGCCTATGGGTAGATGCGGGCACTTGCAATGAAAAAATATTTATTAACGGAGTTGGAATTGGCTTTGATGGGTGGGTGGTAAAAAAGAATATTGGCAAGCGTTTCTTTACGGGTATTGCAGCATATTACTCAACTATCTTAAGCTTATTGTTGTTCTATAAGGAAAGCGAAACTTCCTTCGAAACAAAGCATGGCAAGCAAAGTGCAGATTCTTTTATGCTCACCATTGCTAAAAGCAAAACCTATGGCGGCGGATTTAGGGTGGCTCCCAACGCGCATCCTTCTAATGGCCTATTCGATTTTGTTCAAATAGGTAAAATCAGTTTATGGAATCGAATCAGGTATTTACCTGTTATTGAAAAAGGAAATCACCTGCACTTAGGATTTGTTCATTACCAACAATCAAACTTTGCACACATTGCAGCAAAACACCCGCTACAAGCACATCTTGATGGTGAATGGATGGAAGCAAGTCACTTTAAAATCAACTTGCTTCCATCAAAATACCGCGTAAAATCTTTGGTTTATGCTACAGAAATTTAGTGGACAATCACAAATGATTTACGCACTTTCTCTCCAGCAGAATTACTGAGTTCTATATAATAGTTTCCTGAGGCTTCTGGCACTTCTACTGCATGGCTTTGTTTGTTTGCAGGCAATATATTTGAATACACTTCTCTGCCCAACACATCTATGATTCTCATACTCAAATCTTGCTTCATCACTTGCTCAAATTGCAAGGTAAAGGCTCCATGATTTGGATTTGGATACAAGTGAATATTGGCATCTTTTGTCCAACTTTCTACCCCAATAACAATTGGCACACATAATGAATCTGGAACCACCCTTACGGTTCTTATAGAGGTATTGCTGCAGCCCAAATTGGTAGTAGCGGTAAGACTTATGGTAAAGGTACCCAAGCTTGCAAATTTCTTACCATAGATTGAATTGCTAATGGTATCAAAGGTGCCATCACTTAGCGACCAAGTAAATTTAGAAATCCATCCAGCTCCTTTCAAGGAAGAGGCATTGATGAAATTAAAGTTTTGGTAACTGATACAATTTACGGTATCATTTACTAAAAACGACGCAATTGGACTTGGCTTAGAGGCAGTAGTTACGTATAAATTTATGGTGTCAGAAACGGTACTACATCCTAATGAATTTATAGCCACCATAACCGTGCTGTACCAGCCAGTATCTAAGTATGCATGGAAGCTTGTAGTAGATGTGCCCTGATCCGATACCTGTCCGTCGCCATAATTCCAATAGAATTGTATTGCATTTGGTGAGGTGCTAGCAAAGTTGAATCCCGATTGGCAAGGCGTAGTTTTTATCTCGGTGATGGTAAAAGTAGATATGGGTCCAACAGATGAATTGGCAACCACACTATCTGATAAATTTATAACACATCCACTTTCGCTTGATGCTTGTAGGCTTACTTTCTTCTTTCCTTGTGTTCCAAAAACGAAGATAGGTGTGGCTTGGTTCGAAACGCCTTCTCCTGCAAAATCCCAAGCATAGCTTATGCTAGAAGCATCTGCAGAAACAACATTAGAGAAAAACTCAACAGACTGATCGCAATTGCTCGATCTTGAAGTGAAACCACCTGTTAAGGCACTTACTTTAAAGAATTGAATAGTGGTATCGCTGCAGGTTCCATCACTTGCCACAAATCTTAATTGATGGTCGCCAGAGCCTAAGTTGCTATAGCTTGCCGGACCAGTATAGGTGCTGTAAGGTGTTCCATCTAAACTTAATTGGAAGGAGTTTCCGCCTACGCTATTATTCGTAATAACCCTATCGCTGCCACATAAATTTGAACTGGTTACCAAAGCTGCAGCCTTAACGCCCATAAATGTATTGATAGAATCTAAAGGTGATTGCGAGATACATTTACCTCCAGAAACAACCCTATAATCAAAATAAACTTTACCATCAGCAGAAAAATCTACTTCTGGATTATTTACTAACGAATCATTGATTTTACCTGCACTAAACCTCCATAAATAGGTGTAAAGTGAACTGGTGTCAGTGCCCATAAATTGAAATCTGTTGCTGCAATTATTAGCAGAATAGGTATAAGTAGCCTTTGGATAGGAAGCAATAGAAATGGTTTTGCTTGTACGCAAATTGCCATTAATAGTTAAACTTACCATATACTCTCCATCTGCATCATAACTATGGATTGGTTCAGACAGTGTAGAAGTATCTCCATCTCCAAACTCCCATAAATAGGTATTGGCCATGGTAGTAGAATCTATAAAAGATACTGTTCTATTATCGCAGGTATTTAAATTAACACCAAAATTTGAAATAGGAACCGGCACTACAATTACTTTCTGACTGGTAGAATCAACACAGCCAGTTGATGACAAGACAATCAATTTCACCTCAAAAGTATCTGCATAATTATATACCTTGGTAAAAATAGAATTATTGATGCTGTCTATTTGTCCATCACCTAATTTCCAGTAGTATTTTAATACCCAACCCGGACCTAAATATTTGGTATCATTAATATAATTGAAGCTGTTGCCAGCCAAGTTTTGAATATTGTTACTCACCTTAAATGAGGCTGCAGGACCGTATACAGTTGATGCAATATTAACCTGTTGGGCGGCCGTGCTAAAACAACCTCCTAAACTACTGGTTAGGGTAACAGTAAAGTTACCTTGTGTTCCAAAACTTTTAACTGGGTTTCTTTCAGATGAACTAGTACCATCTCCAAAATCCCAGTTGTAACTCAAGTTGGATCCGCCAGTGGTAGTATCCGTAAATTTATATTTGTTCTCACATGCGCCAGGCACCAATGCGCTTGAAAAGCCAGCATTTAAAGTAGTTGTGCCTGAACCAATGGTTACGCCTCTTCTAATAGTAGAAGTACATCCACTGCTCGATGTTATCATTAAGGTGGCTGAGTCTGTGCCAGCTAACTTATAATCATAACTCGGACTATAATCATATGAAGTATCTTTAGCAGGAGTTCCAAAAATCCACCTTGAAGTATAACCAACATTATCGCTGGTTCCAGATAAATTCTGGAAGGTTACTACTTGATTACAGTTACTAGGAGTAAAAGCAAAATTGGCGGTAGCTGTAGAGATGAAAAACTCTTTAACAGCTGTAGAAACACAAGTTCCTTGCGTAGCTCTTAACCTTATTACATGGTAACCTGTACTCAAATTTTGAAGCAATAAACTTGGTGTTCCAAAAGGCAAATAAGAACTGGTATCCAAACTATAAGTGTAGGTAGAACCTGGATTACTTAAATTATTTAACACACGAGAATTACTACATAAATCACCGGTTGGTGAAGTTAACGACAGCTTAGCAAAATTGGCTGTGGCAGGACTTGCAGCAGCAAAACTCAAGGTCATTAAATTAGGGCATCTACCATAAGAAGACACCAATACGGATACATTTTTGGAACCCGCACTCGCATAAGTACAACTTGGC
The DNA here is from genome assembly GCA_044370475.1 of Bacteroidia bacterium. GTDB lineage: Bacteria > Bacteroidota > Bacteroidia > UKL13-3 > UKL13-3 > B1. The sequence continues at coordinate 37,299 of JBILVK010000016.1, read as the reverse complement.
ATTATTGCAGCTTGATTTCCTCCTATACCACCATCAAAATTCCACAAATAACTCAACCCATTTCTCACTGGTGCTCCAGAAAAAGTATACAAATTATCACAATTAGACGAACTGGTAATTGGTCCGCCCACAGGCGTTGTAGCAACCGTAACATCCATAGAATACAATAAGCTTCCATTAATCACCAACCTTACGGTATAAATACTATCTCTTAAATATAAATGTGAAGGATTTGGTATATTAGAGGTATCACCGTCCCCAAAATCCCAATGGTAACTCGTTGCCAAAGTAGATGAATCACGAAACGCCACCATCCTATTGGTACAGGTATTTGGAACATAACCAAACTTGGCCATTTCAACCTGGTACACATTTACTTTTTGTGTATACTGATCGAAACATCCTTGAAAGGATTTTGCAAAAAGCGTAACATTATAAATACCTGCAGATGCATACTTTTTATTGTATGCACTGTTGTTGGTTGAGTCTATATTTCCATCCCCAAAATCCCAATAATATTTATTGTTAAAACCCGATCCTAAATGGGTAGATTGATTAACAAAATTAAAGCTATGATTGCTTACAGGTTGATTGCTATTATTAACAGAAAACTTTGCCGAAGGACCAAATGAATTCCAAGGAATATACACCACTTTAGAGGTACTCAAAGAACAAGTACTTGTAGTTACAGTAAGCGTAACATTAAAGTATCCTGTATCGGCGTAACCCCTGCTGGTATTGAGGCTCGAAGAAAATGTACTATCCCCAAAATGCCACAAATAACTTGCCCCAGTTCCATTTAAAGTGGTATTGGTAAACACAGCTTTATTTGTACACACATTAGGCACCTGAGAAAAAGTAAAATTAGGAGTAGGCCCTATGTTCGAACCAACCAAAATGCGTAGTTTCAATGATTGCGTACATCCGCTTTCAGAAGTAACTGTGAGTGAAGTTGAATCGTTTCCAGGAACCCCAAAATTAAACTTCGGATTCATTTGAGTTGAGGTACCTTTAGATGGAGAGCCAAAGACCCAGAAATAACTGGCTGAACCAAAGCCCACGCTAGAGGTATTCGTAAAACTTACCTCCTGGTTACAGGTACTTGGTGTAGAGCTAAAAGAAGCTGTTGCACCAGAAATAATAAAACTTTGTGTTACGGTATCAAAGCAAGAAGTATCATGGGCAGCAAGCCTTACCATATGACTTCCAACTGAAAGTCCATTTAGATTAGCTGTAGTGATGATTGGCAAAAAGGCACTTCCATCAATGCTATACGTAAATACCGAACCAGAACCTGTACTTGTATTGGTTAGGATTCTATTATTACTACATGCATTTCCACTAGGTGCAGTTAGGTTTAAACCTGAGGTAACACCTATCTTTTTGAGTGATGCATTAAACACTAAATTGTTTGCGATAGCAAAACATTTGCCCTGTGCTGAAACGGTAAGAGCAACTGTGGTTGAACCACTAAAACTATAAGACCTTTTTGGAAATTGAATGGTATCTCCATTGCCTGTACTACCTGGGTCAAATCCCCACAAATACCGATAATCGTAACCACTTGGAGCTCCTAAAAACGAGTACTCAAAACTGCAGGAAGCAACTTGACTTAAAGTGGGTGTTGGAGGCGTGGTGGCTATTTGAACAAAGCGAGTTGAAATAGGTCCATTTGAACCATTAATAGTTAACTTAACTTCATAAATGCTATCCTTGGCAAAAACATGGAAAGGATTTTGTAATGTTGAAAAGGAACCATCTCCAAAACTCCAATTCCATGAGGTATCTAAAATAGATGAATCACTAAACAAAACACCCCTATTAGAACAAGAATTTGGAACATAATTAAAACGAGAAAGCGGGGTTCCATTTACCTGAATAGAATATACCAATGTTTGAAAACAAACCCCTTCATTTACCTTAATGGTGAAGGTGAAAAAACCAACTTGGTTGGGTGATCCACCAAGCAAACCTGTTATAGAATCTATGGTAACACCTGTTGGCAATGTTCCAGATGAGATACTCCACCTAGGGTTTACGTATCCTGTTTGAGAAAATTGTTGAGAGAAATATTGTTGATAATTGGCATTGGAAATACCTGACGGAGATATACCAGAATTTGAAACACAACTAATGGTACCTGTTAGGGCAAAAGTCTTGGTGGTAGCAGCATTCGACTTAAGTTCAATTAAGGCATTATAGTTACCAGCAATCGAACTGTTTAATCTTACATAAACATCAACCAACAACTCACCAGCAGTTGGAACCAGAATGAGAGAATCTACAAAACCATTTCCTGATAACAAGGATACCTGAAATCCTGTTGGGGCTTTTACGATCAAATTACCAGTAAGAGATCTTCCAGAAACAGTAATTACCTGTGAAACGGAAGGCGTTTTGGTATCGGTAAAAAATGGAGATAAAGTAGCTAATTCCATTTTCCTGATGCGGTTATTATTGGCATCGGCAAGATACAAGCTTCCATTTCTAGCCCTAATTACATTGTATGGATTCGCAAATTGCGCAGCAGTACCAGAACCATCTGCCACACCCCAAAAGCTCCCTGCATAGGTTACCACGTTTCCGTTAAGTGAAACTCTCCTCAATTTTTGATTGCCTTTATCGCAAACAAATAAGTCACCATTGGTATCAAAAAACACACCAGTTGGGTTTACAAACATAGATGAGCTAGCCAATCCATCTTGGTAACCCGAGGTTCCTGTTCCGGCATAGGTTGTAGCTATACCACTTGGAGTAATTTTCCTGATAACATTGTTGATATAATCGGCCACATAAACATTCCCAGACATATCGCAGGCAAGTCCAGTAGGCAAGCTAAAACGTGCTACAGAATCTGCCCCATTTAGAAAACCCGCAATTCCCACACCGCAAAAGGTACTTACTATGCCTGCAGGAGAAATCTTGCGTATTTTATGGTTATATTGATCGGCAACATATACATTTCCTACCATATCGCATGCCACTCCAGTAGGGAAATTAAATCTTGCGCTATCGGCAAGTCCATCAGTAGTACCAATAACTCCACTACCTGCATAGGTAGAAACCAATCCTGCTGGGGTAATCTTTCTTATCCTGTTATTGTATTGGTCGGCAACATAAACATTCCCGGCAAGGTCACATGCCACCGAGCTTGGACTTCTAAATTTTGCGTTGGTGTCGAGACCATTTGCAAAATTGTAGGTTCCATTTCCGGCAAAATTGGTAACAATACCGGCCGAGTTAATTTTTCTAATTCTGTTATTTGAATAATCGGCAATGTAGATATTGCCAAATGTATCTGCGGCAATACCAGTTGGCAAATTATACAATGCGCTAGCAGCCGTACCATTTGCATAACCAGCACTCAGGCCAGAATAGGTGTTTACGCGATTAGGTTCAAACAGAACTGTTTGGGCATAAACAGAGGAGGACAAAACAAGCGATATCAATAGAAACATTGATAAGCTCCATTTTTGTAAAATAAGTTTCATGTTAAGATTTTTTTTTGAGCAAAGGTTAGTTACTCTAGTCTTGCAAATTATTGAAAAGCAATCAGTAAGCCTCAAAAATATGACCAGTGGAATATTTCATCATTAAATGTACAAAAAGTAAATGTAAATGAAGGATACTAGGGGCTAAAATGGCGGAAAATCACTTTAAAAGCGAAAATATTCTATTAACAACACACGTAAAGAATCAGAATATTTTTGGGTGCAATTGCGTAAAATATTTGCGGTTAATAAAAGTAATAAACAAAAAAAAACCACTTCAAATGAAGTGGCTTTCTGATAATCCATAGTGGATTAAAATTATTGTTCTGTAGACTCAGCTGGTGTTTCTGTAGCTTCTGCTTTAGGGGCAGCAACTTTAGTTTTACCACGACGAGTTCTTTTAGCAGTACCAGCTTTTGCTGTAGCATCTTTTAATAGATTTTCGTTGAAATCTACTAATTCAATGATTGCCATTTCAGCGTTATCACCTTTACGATTCATCAACTTCAATACGCGGGTGTATCCACCTGGTCTTTCACCAACTTTTCCAGCAACAGCACCAAATAATTCCTTAATTGATTCCTTGTTCTTAAGGTAACTAAATACTACCCTACGAGAGTGAGTGCTATCATCTTTAGCTTTGGTTATCAAAGGCTCAACATATTTGCGCAATTCTTTAGCTTTTGCGGCAGTAGTAGTGATGCGTTTGTGCAGAATAAGTGAAGTTGCCATATTGGCTAACAGCGCCTTTCTGTGAGAGGCAGTTCTACCTAAATGATTAAATGTTTTTCCGTGTCTCATTTTTCTATTTCGTAATTAATGCCACTCATGCAGCATCATGCTCTTTCTAATTAATCTTGATCCAATTTGTATTTGCTGATATCGATTCCAAAAGTTAAACCTTTGTCGCGCACCAACTCTTCTAATTCACTTAACGATTTCTTACCAAAATTGCGGAACTTCAATAAATCAGCAATATCATAAGAAACTAACTCTGCTAAAGACTTAATATCGGCAGCTTTCAAGCAATTGTAAGCACGAACAGAAAGATCTAGATCAGAAAGAGGTGTCTTTAATATTTTACGTACATGCAAATAGTTTTCGTCAACCTCCTGAGTAGGCTCCTTAACTTGAGTGTCTAAGGTAATTAACTCATCAGAGAACAACATGAAATGTTGAATCAAAATCTTTGCAGCTTCTTTCAAAGCTTCCTCAGGATGGATAGAACCATCTGTTTGGATTTCGATTAACAATTTCTCATAATCCGTTCTTTGCTCTACACGATAGTCCTCTACGCTGTATTTTACATTCTTGATAGGAGTAAAAACAGAATCGATAGCTATTACACCAATATTGGCGTCTTTTGATTTATTTTCATCAGCTGGTACATAACCACGGCCTTTGTCAACTGTAAGTTCAACCTCTAAGTGAACAAAAGGCTCCATGTTACAAATAACCAACTCAGGATTCAACACCCTAAATGAATTAGTATGTTTTCCTATTTCTCCAGCTAGAAATTGCTCTTGACCTTTGATATTAATATAAATCTTTTCGTTGTCAATTCCGTCAACAAGTCTTTTGAAGCGAACTTGCTTTAAGTTCATTACCATTTCGGTAACATCTTCAATTACTCCTTTAACAGTAGAGAACTCATGTTCTACACCAGTTATTTTAACTGAGGTAATTGCGTAACCTTCCAGAGATGACAATAGGATTCTTCTCAAAGAATTTCCTATCGTAACTCCATATCCTTTTTCAAGAGGACGGAATTCGAATTGCCCAAAGAACTCAGTGTCCTTGTGCATAATAACTTTGTCTGGTTTTTGGAATGCAAGTATACCCATTTATAGTTCTTATTAAAATGATTATTTAGAATACAATTCTACGATCAACTGTTCTTTGATATTCTCAGGAATCTGATCGCGTTCAGGATAAGCCATGAATGTTCCAGATAAATCCTTAGTTTCAAAATTCAACCAGTTAAATTTCTTAGGATTGCTTGCTGCAACTGATCCAGTGATTACTTCTAAAGATTTAGATTTTTCACGAACCGATACAACATCACCAGGTCTCAACTGAGCCGATGGAATATTAACTAATTTACCATTAACATTGATATGTCCATGAGAAACCAATTGACGTGCTTGACTACGTGTTTGAGCTAGTCCTAAACGAAATACAGTATTATCTAAACGAGCTTCTAAGAAACGAAGTAAGTTTTCACCAGTAATACCTTTTTTACGTGCTGCTAATTCGAAAGTTTTGAAAAACTGACGCTCTAATACACCATAAGTATACTTAGCTTTTTGTTTTTCTGATAACTGAATAGCATATTCAGTTTGTTTAGTTCTTTTACGTGAACTACCATGCTGACCCGGAGGGGTCGGCCTTTTCTCAAAAGACTTATCAGGTCCGAAAATCGGATCTTTAAATCTTCTGGCGATTTTGGTTTTTGGTCCTATATATCTTGCCATTGCTCTTCTTATTATTAATTATACCCTACGTGCTTTTGGAGGACGACAGCCATTGTGAGGTAATGGAGTAATATCTGTAATAGACAATACTTCTAAACCACTAGCTTGTAATGTACGGATAGCAGAATCTCTTCCCGATCCAGGTCCTTTAATAAACACATCAACTTTCTTCATACCAGCATCAACCGCAACTTTAGCACAATCTGCCGAAGCCATTTGAGCCGCATATGGGGTATTCTTCTTTGAACCTCTAAAGCCCATTTTACCAGAAGATGCCCAAGACACAACTTGTCCTGTTTGGTTGGTGATGGAGATAATCACGTTATTGAAAGAAGCTTTAATATGCACTTGGCCATGAGCCTCGATGCTTACTACTCTCTTCTTTGAAACTTTTTTATTATTCGCAGCCATTCTTAATTACTGATTATTTGGTTACTTTTTTCTTACCTGCAACAGTCTTACGTTTACCCTTACGAGTACGTGAGTTAGTGCGAGTACGTTGTCCACGAACAGGCAATCCCTTACGGTGACGCAATCCACGGTAACATCCAATGTCCATCAATCGCTTGATGTTCAATTGACGCTCCGAACGCAATTCACCCTCTACGGTAATTTTTTCGGTTACATATTTACGGATGGCATTCAACTCTTCGTCGTTCCATTCGCTTACTTTCTTGTCGTAATCAACTCCACATTCGGTTAATATCCTTTGTGAAATTGAACGTCCAATTCCGAAGATATAGGTCAAACCTATCTCCCCTCTTTTGTTTTTGGGTAAATCTATACCTGCTATACGAGCCATAATACTATATTATCCTTGACGTTGTTTAAACTTAGGGTTCTTTTTGTTGATCACGTATACCCTTCCTTTACGTTTCACAATAATGCAGTCTTCACTGCGCTTTTTTACCGATGCTCTGATTTTCATTTTACCAGTTTAATTATTTGTATCTGTAAATAATTCGTCCTTTTGATAGGTCATATGGCGACATTTCTATCGACACTTTATCCCCTGGAAGGATTTTGATGTAGTGCATCCTCATCTTTCCTGAGATATGGGCAATCACCTCGTGCCCATTTTCTAACTGTACTCTAAACATCGCATTACTAAGCGACTCTGTTATGGTACCGTCTTGTTTTATTAACGACTGTTTTGGCATATTATCCGCAAAAGGGCAGCAAAAATACGTTATTTTTTATAAATGTCAACGTTTTAATTAAATTAAAGCGCGGCACCAACTGCATTCCTTCCTTTAATTCTGCCAGATTTCATTAATCCGTCATAATGTCTCATCATCAAATGGCTCTCAATTTGTTGCAAGGTATCTAAAACAACACCTACCAAGATTAAAAGAGAAGTACCACCATAGAACTGAGCAAACTGACTATTAATGTTTAGAACATTGGCCAATGAAGGTAAGATTGCTACAAAAGCTAAGAAAAATGCTCCTGGCAATGTTATCCTCGACATTACACTATCAATGAAATCTGCTGTTGATTTTCCAGGCTTAACTCCTGGGATAAAACCGCCATTCCTTTTCATATCATCTGCTATTTGATTTGCATTTACCGAAATCGCTGTGTAGAAATAGGTAAATAATATAATCAATAATCCAAATGTAATATTGTATGTCCAGCTCATAGGATTAATGAATGCTCCCATAATACCTTGCATCGTCTCGTAGTTAGGAAAGAACTGAGCAACGGTAGAAGGAATGAACATTAATGCTTGAGCAAAAATGATTGGCATAACTCCTGCTGCATTTACTTTTAGAGGGATATACTGACGTACACCACCGTATTGACGGTTACCAACTACCCTCTTAGCATACTGCACAGGTATCTTTCGAGTACCTTGAACCAATAGTATGGTTATCATGATTACTGCGAACAACGCTGCGAGTTCAATCAAAAATATCACTAATCCACCACCACTCTCAGTCAATTTAAAATCAAATTCTTCTTTCAAAGCAAATGGCAAACGAGCGATGATACCAATCATGATGATTAATGAGATACCATTTCCAATTCCCTTTTCAGTGATTCTCTCTCCTAACCACATTACAAACATGGTACTAGAAGTTAAAATGATAACAGAGCTAATCATAAATACGATATCCGACATGGCAGCAGGGTTCGTGATAGAAATGATTGCTTGAGGATTTTCTGACTTTAAGTTAATTAAGAAACCAATCGACTGAACTGCTGTAATTACAATAGTTAAGTACCTAGTAATTTGATTAATCTTTCTTCTTCCATCCTCGCCTTCTTTCTGCATCTTCTGGAAAGAAGGAACAGCTAAACTTAATAATTGAACAACAATGGATGCCGAAATGTAAGGCATGATACCCAAGGCAAAAATTGATCCTCGCGCAAATGCTCCACCTGCAAACATGTTAATCAATCCAAAAATCCCACCATCTGCTTGCTGAGCTGAGCCCTCAAGCATATTAGGATCTACGCCTGGAAGGGTAACATAAGTTCCCAACCTATAGGCCAACAACATCCAGAAAGTTAAAGCTAATTTATATCTCAGCTCCTCAATTCTGTATATGTTTTGAAAGGTTTCTATTAATTTCTTCACCGTAGTTTGGAAGTATAAAAGTTAATAATTATTTACCAGCGATTGATCCACCAGCAGCTTCAATTGCTTTTTTAGCCGCTTCTGAGAATTTATCTGCCTTAATTTCCATAGCTACTTTTATTTCGCCACGACCAAGTATTTTAACTAAATCTTTTTTACCAATTAAGCCATTTTGCTTTAATACATCAGCGTCAATTTTGGTTATACCCATATCAGCTAATTCTTGCAATTTGTCTAAATTGATTGGAGCGTAAGCAACTCTGTTCAAGTTTTTGAAACCGAACTTAGGAATACGACGGTACAAAGGCATTTGACCACCCTCAAAACCTCTTTTGGTGCTGGTACCACTTCTAGAACCCGCACCTTTATGGCCACGAGCAGCAGTTCCGCCTTTTCCACTACCTTCTCCCCTACCTACTCTTTTACCTTCTTTGTGGGTTGAACCACTTGCAGGCTTTAATGTATGTAATTTCATCGCTAATCTCTATTAGATTTTTTCTACTTTTAACAAATGAGCAACTTTATTGATCATTCCCATGATCTGTGGTGTACCTTCCACTTCTTTGCTCTGATTTAATTTGGTGAATCCTAAAGCACGTACTGTGCGCTTTTGGTCTTCTTTTCTATCGATGGTACTTTTAACCTGTGTTATTTTATATTTTTCCATCGTGATTATTCTCCGTTAAATACTCTTTTTAAACTGATACCTCTTTGTTGAGCAACAGTAAAAGCATCACGCATTTCTAACAATGCATTAATGGTTGCTTTTACCACATTGTGTGGGTTAGAAGAACCTTTTGATTTTGCCAAAACGTCTGTAACTCCAGCACTCTCTAATACTGCACGCATCGCACCACCGGCTATTACACCAGTACCATGAGCAGCAGGCTTTAAGAATACTCTACCACCACCATATTTACCTAATTGCTCGTGTGGCACAGTACCTTTCAATACTGGAACTTTTACTAAATTCTTTTTTGCATCATCCACACCTTTTGAAATAGCATCGGTAACCTCTAACGATTTTCCTAAACCGTATCCAACGATTCCGTTACCATCTCCTACTACCACAAGGGCAGAGAAACTGAAGGTTCTACCACCTTTAGTTACTTTGGCTACGCGGTTAATAGAAACAACCTTTTCTTTTAGTTCGATATCAGTTGTTTTAACCTTTTTTATGTTTGCTGTTGACATACTTATCCTTTTCTGAATGATTAAAATTTAAGACCACCTTCTCTTGCTCCATCAGCCAATGCTTTCACACGACCATGGTACAAGTATCCACCTCTATCAAAAACAACCTCAGATATTCCAGAGGCGATGGCTTTTTCTGCAAGTGCTTTTCCCACTAAGGTAGATGAATCTACTTTAGCTACTTTCTCAGTTAAAGCTCTTGACGATGTAGCTACGATAGTTTTACCTGCTACGTCATCAATTAATTGGGCGTAAATAAATTTGTTGCTCCTAAATACCGATAAACGTGGCTTTTGAGCTGTACCAGTAACGCGGCTGCGAATACGGGAACGGATTTTATTTCTTCTTGATTCTTTACTAAACATGGCTCAATTTTATTTAGAAGCAGTTTTACCCGCTTTTCTTCTTAATGATTCACCTTCAAACTTAATACCTTTTCCTTTATATGGCTCTGGAGCACGCAATGCACGAATCTTAGCTGCTACCTGTCCGATTAATTGCTTATCGGTACCTTCTAAAGTAATAATAGGATTTTTACCTTTATCTTGTTCTGTCTTAACACTCAATTCTTTCGGTATTTCGAAATAAATATGGTGAGAATAACCTAAAGTAAGGTCTAATATATTTCCGTCATTGGTGGCTTTGTAACCTACACCCACTAACTCTTGACGTTTTTTGTAGCCTGTTGTAACACCAGTAACCATATTGTTTACAAGTGAACGGTACAAACCATGAAGCGCCTTGTGGCGTTTTTGATCTGTTGGACGGCCTAATTGGATATTTCCATCTATCACCTCAAGAGTAATATCAACATCTAATTGCTGAGTTAATTCTCCTTTTGGTCCTTTTACTGTTACCAAATTAGATGAAGATACTTTCACATCTACACCTGCAGGTAATTTGATTAATGCTTTTCCTATACGTGACATAATTTTTTTCTCCTATATATTAATACACGTAACACAATACTTCACCACCTACGTTCATATTACGCGCTTCTTTATCGGTCATTACACCTTTAGAAGTGGTAACAATGGCTACACCCATTCCGTTAATAACACGTGGCATTGTTTCAACACCTGTGTACTTACGTAAACCTGGACGGCTAATTCTTTCTAAATTTTTGATTGCGGAAGTTTTAGTTACCGGATGGTACTTCAACGCGATTTTGATGATTCCTTGATGGTTTACAACATCTTCAAATTTGTAATTTAAGATGTAACCTTTTTCAAAAAGAACCCTTGTGATCTCCTTCTTAAGTTTGGAGCTCGGTACTTCTACAATACGATGGTTTGCCTTGATCGCATTACGAAGCCTAGTTAAAAAATCTGATATTGGATCTGTCATATGTTGTTAATTTTACTTGTGGGTAGTTAGCCAAGGCTTTTACTCTTACCCACTAAGTTGTTGTTGTTATAAAATTAAAGGGATGCGAATATACAACAACTCGCCTCCCTTACCAAATTTTTCTTAAAACTACCAGCTAGCTTTGGTAACTCCTGGTATTTTACCCATAAGGGCCAATTCTCTAAATTGATTACGACAAATGCCGAAATCCTTCATATATCCTTTTGGACGTCCAGTTAATTTACAACGGTTTTTCAAACGAACAGGTGATGCGTTACGAGGTAACTTTTGCAATCCTGCTGAATCGTTTGCCTTCTTTAAAGCCTCGCGCTTAGTAGCATATTGTGCTACCATTCTTTCTCTTTTGCGCTGACGTGCTTTTATTGACTCTTTTGCCATTTTTAGTTAATTACGATTTTTTGAATGGGAAACCAAATTCTTTCAATAACTCTAAGCATTGTTCATCACTTGTTGCTGTGGTTACAAAAGAGATATCCATACCATTAATACGGTTTACCTTTTCCATAACAATCTCAGGGAAAATGATTTGCTCAGTTACACCCATGTTGTAGTTTCCTCTTCCGTCAAAACCTTTCAATTTTAACCCTTGGAAGTCACGTACACGTGGTAAAGTAACCGATATTAAACGATCCAAAAATTCGTACATTCTCTCACCACGTAGGGTAACACGAGTACCAATAGGAACATTTTTTCTTAATTTGAAATTGGAAATATCCTTTTTAGAACGAGTTCCAACAGCTCTCTGACCAGCAATCATAGATAGTTCTTCAATTGCTTGATCAACTAATTTCTTATCAGCAACAGCTTGTCCAATACCTTGGTTGATACAAATCTTCAACAACTTTGGCACCATCATGCTATTTCTGTATCCGAATTTTTCTTGCATCGCAGGTACTATCTGCTTGTCATATTTTTCTTTTAATCTTGGCGTATACATACAATTCTCCTTAATCTATAATTTCACCAGACTTCTTAGAAACTCTTACCAATTTACCTTTTTCACCTACTTTGCGTCCAACACGGGTAGCGTTACCCGATTTGTCTACAACCTTTAGGTTAGAAATGTGAACAGGTGCTTCCTTCTTGATGATTCCACCATTCTGGTTTTGTGCATTAGGTTTAGTGTGGCGACTAACAATGTTAATGCCTTCAACAAAAGCTCTATCGCTTTCAGATACGATTTCGATAACACGGCCTTTTTTGCCTTTGTCATCTCCGGCAATTACCTGCACCATATCACCCTTTTTGATGTGGCGTTTCAACTGGTTGTTAAATTTTCTTTCCATTTTATAATACCTCCGGGGCTAATGAAACAATCTTCATAAATTGCTTTTCCCTTAATTCACGGGCTACTGGCCCAAAAATACGGGTAGCACGTGGCTCATCTTGTGCATTTAACAATACACATGAGTTATCGTCGAAACGAATATATGAACCATCTGATCTACGAACTTCTTTCCTTGTTCTTACTACTACTGCCTTAGATACTGTTCCTTTCTTTACTGTACCAGATGGAATGGCCGACTTTACAGTCACCACAATTTTATCACCTACCGACGCATAACGTCTAGCAGTACCACCTAACACTCGTATGCAAAGAACCTCTTTAGCTCCGCTGTTATCAGCAACTTTTAGTCTACTTTCTTGTTGTATCATCGTTATTTAGCTTTTTCAATGATTTCTACTAATCTCCAACGTTTGTCTTTACTCAACGGACGAGTTTCCATAACTTTTACGATATCATTCATACCGCACTCACCCTTTTCATCGTGAGCTTTAAATTTAGAAGTCATCTTAATGAACTTACCGTATTTCGGGTGCATTACCTTACGTTCAACAGATACAACAATAGTCTTTTGCATTTTATTGCTAACTACCTTGCCAATGATAACCTTCCTTGAGTTTCTTTCTTCGATTGTGTTTTCCATATTCAATGTTTATTGAACGTTTGTTAATTGACGGCTTCTTTGTTCTGTTAACAAACGAGCAATCAACCTCTTGTTTTCTTTAATAATATTTGGATTCTCTACAGGAGATACCGCATGATTTAAAACCATCTTGGTTAAACCAGCTCTCTCTTCTCTGATCCTGGCTGCCAATTCTTTATTCGACAATTCCTTGATTTCGGCGTTCTTCATAATTATTCGCTATATTCAGGTTTAACAACAAATTTGGTAATTACTGGCAATTTTTGTGAGGCCAGACGCATAGCTTCTTGAGCTACTGCCATTGGTACACCATCAGCTTCAAATATGATCGTGCCTGGGCGACATCTGGCAACCCAGAATTCTGGAGCTCCCTTTCCTTTACCCATACGTACTTCAGCTGGTTTACGCGTCATTGGCTTATCTGGGAACACACGGATCCAAACTTGACCTTCACGTTTCATGAAGCGGTTTAAGGCTACACGAGCTGCTTCCAATTGTTTTGATGTTAGGAAACAGGTATCAAGTGCCTTTAATCCGAAAGATCCGAAGGATACAGTAAAACCACGTGTGGCATTACCCCTTACTCTTCCTTTCTGTTGTTTCCTATATTTAGTCTTTTTAGGCTGTAACATTTCTACAGTTATTTAGCTTTCGAACAATTAATTATTTTCTTCTTCTATCGGCACCACCACGGTTGCCACCATCTCTTCTTTCTCCACCACGGTTGCCACCTTCTCTTCTATCGCCACCTCTTCTATCAGGGCGACCAGATCCTGGCTTACCATCAGCTTGGTTGTTGGTAAATCCTAAGTTTGGAGAAAGATCACGCTTTCCATAAACTTCACCCTTACAAATCCAAACCTTTACTCCAATCTTACCGTATACTGTTAATGCTTCAGCAATTGAATAATCAATATCAGCACGTAAAGTATGCAAAGGAGTACGTCCTTCTTTGAAAGACTCAGAACGAGCCATCTCAGCACCACTTAAACGACCAGATACCATTACTTTAATTCCTTCTGCACCCATTCTCATAGTTGATGCAATGGCCATCTTAACTGCACGCTTGTAAGATACACGCGCTACAATCTGATTTGCAATTGATTCTCCTACAAGAGTAGCATCTAATTCTGGACGTTTAATCTCAAAAATATTGATTGCCACATCTTTCTTGGTAAGCTTCTTTACTTCTTCTTTGATTTTATCAACCTCAGAACCTGCTTTTCCAATTACAATGCCTGGACGCGAAGTATGAATGGTGATAATTACACGCTTTATTGTGCGCTCGATGATAATCTTTGCGATACCACCTTTGGTAATCCTTGCATTCAGATATTTTCTGATTTTCTCATCTTCGATAAGCTTTTCAGCGAAATTCTTTCCTCCGTACCAGTTAGACTCCCAGCCTCTGATAATCCCTAAACGTAAACCTATTGGGTTAACCTTTTGTCCCATTCTGATTATATTATGCGTTAACTTTTGAATCTTTTTTACCTTCTTTGGTTGGTACAGCTGCTTTGCTGTCAACAATCAAAGTAACATGATTTGAGCGCTTGCGAATACGATGAGCTCTGCCTTGAGGAGCAGGTCTGATCCTTTTTACCATGGCGCCGCCATCTACGAATATAGTTTTAATAACCAATTCGCTATCTTCTACTTTAATACCTTCGTTTTTTTGCTCCCAGTTTGCAATTGCTGAGCGAAGTAACTTCTCTAAACGAAGAGAGTTTTCTTTCTTAGCATTGAAAACCAAAATATTGAAGGCTTCCTCCACGCGCTTTCCGCGGATCAAATCGGCCAATAACCTCATTTTACGTGGAGAGGTAGGACAATTATTTAATTTAGCTACTGCTTCCATTCTTATTAATCTTTCTTAGTAGGATGCGACTTAAATGTACGGGTTGGAGCGAACTCGCCCAACTTATGGCCTACCATGTTTTCTGTTACATACACAGGGATGAATTTACTTCCATTGTGTACCGCAAATGTATGACCAACGAAATCTGGGGTAATCATAGACCTGCGACTCCAGGTTTTGATAACAGATTTCTTTTTGCTATCGTTCATAGTAAAAACTTTTTTCTCAAGTTTTACTTCTACAAACGGACCTTTTTTTAATGAACGCGCCATATCTCGTTATTTCTTCTTACGACTTTCAATGATAAATGAGTTCGAATATTTCTTAGGAGTACGTGTTTTGTATCCTTTTGATTTCAAGCCTTTGCGTGAACGTGGGTGACCACCTGAAGCTCTACCTTCACCTCCACCCATTGGATGATCCACTGGATTCATCGCTACTGGACGAGTACGTGGTCTTCTACCGATCCAACGATTTGCTCCGGCTTTACCCTTACGCTCATTCATGTGATCTTGGTTAGAAACCTGTCCTACTGTAGCATAACAAGTAACTAAAATCTGACGAGTTTCACCTGATACCATTTTCACGGTAGCATACTTTCCATCACGGTTCAACAATTGAGCTGATGCTCCAGCTGAACGTGCGATTTGTCCGCCTTTACCAGGATGTATTTCAATATTGTGAATGGTAGTACCTAAAGGTATTTCACTTAATGGTAAAGCATTTCCAATTTCTGGAGCAATGCCTGTTCCACTTACCAATGTTTGTCCAGCCTCAACTCCTTTTGGTGCGATGATATAACGCTTCTCACCATCAGTATAAGCTAACAAAGCAATAAAGCATGAACGGTTTGGATCATATTGGATTGAATCAACTTTAGCTTCAACACCAAATTTATTGCGTTTGAAATCGATTACACGATACAATTTGCGGGATCCACCACCAATGTAACGCATAGTCATTTTACCTGAGTTGTTACGACCTCCAGAGTTCTTCAAACTTACGATAAGTGATTTCTCTACCTTATAGTCTGGTGTAAGCTCCTCGTAGGTATTCTGTGCTCTAAAGCGAGTTCCTGGAGTAACTGGTTTAAATTTCCTGATTCCCATCGTCTTTCTTAGATATTTTGGAAGAAGTCAATTTTTTGACCCTCCTGTAATGTAATTACAGCCTTTTTGAAAGAAGGTTTACGTCCGGAGAAGTGACCTCTTTTGGTAAATCTGGCTTTTGATTTACCTGCGTATATCATGGTATTTACGTTAGTAACATTCACGCTATACATATCTTCAACAGCTTTTTTAATTTCTGTTTTGGTGGCCGTTTTGGCCACGATGAAACTTACCTTATTTAGCTTTTCGCTGATGGCAGTAAATTTCTCGGTTACTAAAGGCTTCTTTAAAATAGTCATACTATGCCTTATTTAAAATGTTCTCAATAACTTCAACTGAATTCTCAACAAAAATAACTTTGTCGGCGTGAAGAATATCATATGTATTCAAATCCTTTGCTGCCATCACTTTCGCTTTAGGCAAGTTTCTTCCAGATTTGTAGATATTCTCATTGTAATCTGCCAAAACCAAAAGAGTTTTGTTATTGGCAAAATTTAAACCGTTCAAAATATTCAAGTAATTTTTGGTTTTAGGATCATCCATACCAAATACTTCAAGTACGGTAATGTTGTCTTCCTTAGCCTTATAAGCTAATGCACTCTTACGAGCCAATTGCTTTAATTTCTTGTTCAATTTGAAGCTGTAATCACGCGGACGTGGTCCGTGTATACGTGCACCTCCAACGAAAGTACCAGATTTGATTGAACCCTTACGAGATCCACCTGTTCCTTTTTGTCTGTGCAACTTCTTGGTTGAACCACTTACAGTGCTTTTTTCTTTAGATGAGTGAGTTCCTTGGCGTTGGTTAGCCAAATATTGCTTCACATCTAAATAGATAGCGTGGTCATTAGGATCGATTCCGAAAATGTCATCATTTAAGGTAACTTTTCTTCCTGTTGCTGATCCGCTGGTATTTAATACTGCTAATTCCATTTTACTTCTCTATCAATACGATTGAACCTTTGTGGCCAGGAACGGATCCTTTAACAACCAAAAGATTTTGATCTTTGTGAACTTTTAATATTTCAAGATTGGTTTTCTTGATACGTGTACCACCGGTTCTTCCAGCCATACGCATACCTTTGAATACCCTCGAAGGATCAGATGATGCTCCTATTGAACCTGGGGCACGAAGACGATTGTGCTGACCATGTGTTTGCATTCCTACTCCTTGGAAATTGTGACGTTTCACAACACCTTGGAATCCTTTTCCTTTGCTGGTACCAACCACATCTACAAACTCGCCTGCCTCAAATAAATCCACTGTTAAAGTTTGGCCAACAGTTAATGTTTGCTCAAATCCTTTAAACTCGGCCATTTTCGACTTAGAGTTGGTATTTGCTTTCTTGAAAATACCTTGTAGCGCAGCGGGAGTGTTTTTTTCTTTTGCATCTCCATACGCAATTTGAACAGCATTGTAGCCATCAGTTTCTGATGTTTTCACTTGTGTAACTACACAAGGCCCAACTTCGATTACGGTGCATGGTATTTGCTTTCCGTTAGCATCGAAGACGCTGGTCATTCCTAATTTTTTTCCTATTAAACCTGACATAGTGTTTCCTATCAAACTTTAATTTCAACATCAACCCCGCTCGGCAATTCCAGCTTCATCAAAGCATCGACAGTTTTTGCGGTTGAACTGTAAATATCTAACAATCTTTTGTATGAGCACAATTGGAATTGCTCTCTTGCTTTTTTGTTTACGTGCGGCGAACGTAGAACTGTGTAAATCTTCTTGTGAGTTGGCAATGGTATGGGACCGCTTACAACGGCTCCAGTTGCCTTTACAGTTCTTACAATCTTCTCAGCTGACTTGTCAACTAAGTTATGATCGAACGATTTTAATTTAATCCTTATTCTTTGGCTAACCATGATATTAATGCGCTTTCGCGGCTTTTCCGTTAACTTTTGCTAAAACTTCCTCTTGTACGTTTCTTGGTGCTTCTGCATAGTGGTCAAACTCCATTGAGCTAGTAGCTCTACCTGAAGAAAGTGTTCTCAATTGAGTAACGTATCCAAACATTTCTGCCAATGGAACTTTACCTTTAACAACTGACGCACCACCTCTAGTATCCATACCATCCAATTGGCCTCTACGCTTATTCAAGTCACCAATAACATCACCCATATTGATCTCAGGTGTTATCACTTCTATTTTCATAATTGGTTCAAGCAATACAGGACTCGCTTTACGAGATGCTTCTTTGAAACCAATTTTTGCTGCAAGTTCGAATGATAAGGCATCTGAATCCACTGCGTGGAATGAACCATCAAACAAACGAACCTTTAAACTTTCTACTGCAAAACCTGCTAGAACACCATTTTGCATGGCTAGTTTAAAGCCTTTTTCAACTGAAGGAATAAATTCTTTTGGAATTGATCCTCCAACAATCTCGTTAATGAACTCTAAACCTGGCTTATCTGCAGCACCTGGTGTTAGTTCAAATTGGATATCAGCAAATTTACCTCTACCACCTGATTGTTTTTTGTATACCTCACGGTGATTAACCGCTTGGGTGATTGTTTCTTTATATGATACTTGAGGTGCACCTTGGTTGATCTCAACTTTAAACTCACGTTTTAAGCGGTCAACAATAATTTCTAAGTGAAGCTCACCCATACCAGAGATAACTGTTTGACCAGAATCTTCATCAGTATGTACTTTAAATGTAGGATCCTCCTCAGCTAGTTTAGCCAATGCCATACCTAATTTATCTGAATCTGCTTGAGTTTTAGGCTCTACTGCTAATCCGATAACTGGATCTGGAAAGTCCATCGCTTCTAATACTATTGGGAACTTTTCAGCACACAATGTATCACCTGTTTTGATATCTTTAAAACCTACAGCTGCTCCAATATCACCAGCTTCTAATGCTTCAATTGGGTTTTGCTTGTTGGCATGCATTTGGAAGATACGTGAAATACGCTCTTTGTTACCGCTACGTGTGTTTAATACGTATGAACCAGCATCCAATTTACCAGAGTATGCACGCATAAAGGCTAAACGACCAACGAAAGGATCTGTAGCAATTTTGAATGCCAATGCTGTAAATGGTTCTTCAACACTAGGCTTACGGGTAATTTCTGCACCAGTATCAGGGTTTGTTCCAACTACACCTTCTTTGTCCATTGGACTAGGAAGTAACTCCATTACTAAATCAAGCATGGTTTGAACACCTTTGTTTTTGAAAGAAGATCCACATAACATAGGAACAATCTTCATATCAATAACAGCCTGACGTAATGCGTCTAATATTTCTCTTTCTGTAATTGAAGATGGATCTTCAAAGAATTTCTCCATCAACCTATCATCATACTCAGATACTGCTTCAAGCAATTTTTCTCTCCACTCGGTAGCTTCCTCGATCATGTCTGCAGGAATATCTATGGTTTCATAGGTCATTCCCTTATCATGCTCATTCCAGATCATTCCACGGAAATTGATCAAATCAACTACTCCTTTGAAACCATCTTCAGCACCGATAGGCAATTGTAATGGAACTGCATGGCTACCTAACATTTCTTTTACCTGTTTTACCACGTTTAAGAAATCAGCACCAGAACGATCCATTTTATTTACGAAGCCCAAACGAGCTACGTTATAGTTATTAGCAAGTCTCCAGTTAGTCTCAGATTGTGGCTCAACACCATCAACCGCAGAGAATAAGAAAACTAAGCCATCTAATACACGCAAAGAACGATTAACCTCAACAGTGAAATCCACGTGACCGGGAGTATCAATAATGTTGATGTGGTAGTTGTTGTTGCGGTATTTCCAATTTACTGTAGTAGCAGCAGAAGTAATGGTGATACCACGTTCTGCTTCCTGCACCATCCAGTCCATGGTAGACGCACCGTCATGAACTTCACCTATCTTGTGGTTTACACCAGCATAGTATAGGATACGCTCTGTTGTGGTGGTTTTACCTGCATCGATGTGAGCAGCAATACCAATGTTTCTTGTATATTTTAAGTCGCGAGCCATTTATTGGTTCCTCTAATTACTTATTTGTTATTAGCTAATTTTGAAATGTGAGAAAGCCTTATTAGCATCAGCCATCTTATGTGTATCTTCACGTTTTTTCACTGAAGAACCTTCGTTCTTAGAAGCAGCTAAAATTTCGTTGGCCAATTTATCTGCCATTGTTTTTTCGCCACGGTTACGTGAATATTTAATTAACCATTTCATTCCAACAGCCACCTTGCGATCTGCAGGAACCTCCATTGGAATTTGGAAAGTAGCACCACCTACACGACGTGATTTAACTTCTACTGAAGGCATCACATTGTTAAGGGCTTTTTTCCAAACGTCTAAGCCGCGCTCTTGAGCTTTGGCCTCAACTTTATCTAATGCTGCATAGAAAACACCATAGGCGGTAGCTTTCTTACCTTGCAACATCATGTTATTTACAAAGCGGGTTACCAATACATCATTGAACTTTGGGTCTGGTAACAAAACATGCTTTTTAGCTCTTGCTTTTCTCATCTGATTATTTGCTTACGCTTGCTAATTATTTCTTTTTTGCTTTTGGATCTACCGCTGGCTGACCTGCTTTAGGTTTTTTGGTACCATACTTAGAACGTCTTTGGTTACGACCAGCAACGCCGGCAGTATCTAAAGCGCCACGAACAATATGGTAACGAACTCCAGGTAAATCTTTTACCCTTCCACCTCTTACTAGCACAATTGAGTGCTCTTGTAAGTTATGTCCTTCTCCTGGTATGTAGGCGTTAATTTCGTTTCCGTTAGTTAAACGTACACGAGCTACCTTACGCATAGCCGAATTTGGCTTCTTAGGAGTTGTTGTGTACACACGAGTACAAACACCTCTACGTTGAGGACAAGAATCAAGAGCTGGTGATTTACTCTTGAATGAAACATCTGTGCGGCCCTTACGAACCAATTGTTGAATAGTAGGCATATCTTACTGTTAAATACGCAATAATTGTCTAAAAAATGGGACGGCAAAGGTAGGTGATTGAAGTTAGCTGTGCAAGCGCGTACAAAAAATATTTGAAAAATATCATTTGCTGAGCGGGTTTCTTGCTAACTAGAACCATCAGTCTTTTCCGTTAAATCCCCGTTTAAGGGGCTGCAAACGTAGACTTTATTTCCTTAATAACCAAACAATTCCCCCAAATCTTTTCTAAAATAATCCATTTTCCTAAATTACACCCCACGCTGAAGACTGATTTACAAGGCATTAAATAAAAAAAGGACTTGCAAAATAATTTGCAAGTCCTTTTAATAATTGGTTCAGACCTTATTAGTCTCTAACCACTTTAAGTGATTTGGCTTTGTTTGAACCGAAAGTTAGAATATAGATTCCTTTATCTAAAGAGCTAGGAATATTTAATTGGTGTACTGCATCGCTTGCATTTAAGCTTTGAGTCATAACCAATCTACCGCTAAGGTCTCTCAATTCAACAGTTTCGTTTTGAACCGATTTGTATTCGATAAATAACTGATTGTTGAAAGGATTAGGGAATACATTCATGGTTTCAATTGTTCCTTCTTCAGCATTGTTGCTGATGGTAACGGTGTTTGAATACTCAAAGCTTCCGTCCATATCAACCATTTTTAAACGATAGTAAACAACTGTTTCATTGTTCATAAACGCATCTGCATCCATGAAGCTGTAGTTTTTCAAGCTATTGCTGTTTCCGTTCGATTTAACATTTCCAATTGCTTTGAAGTTTCTAGCATCATAAGAACGCTCAACCTCAAAATGGCTGCTATTTCTTTCAGAAGCAGTTGCCCAATTAAGGTTTGCTGCTTGATCTGCTTTGCTACCAGAGAAATGCATTAAAGCTACAGGAAGAGGATTTAAATCATCTGCCATAGTGAAGATAGAAGGTAAATCAGTTAAGGTTGCAATACCGCTGATGGTGCTTGCAATAGTATCCACCGCGCTATTTGTACCACCTAATACCAACCAAGCATTTGCTGGAGCTTTAGCTGCCAATCTTAAATCTGCTGGTGTAGGTAAAGTTCCCATCCAAATTGGCTTGTACTTAAGGTCTAAGTTATAAGTATAAGTTCCAGAAGGAGCAACAGTGCTTATATAGAAATAAGGAATAGCAGTTGCAGGAGCTGTTAATGGCGGAACAACACCGCTGTAAACACGCATTCCTAATGATGCAGGAGCTGTAGCTAACGCATCATAAGTTACTCTGGCAATGGTATCACCACCAAATAAGAATGATTGAGTACCACCTGCCACTGGAGTAGCTGGAACAGCAGTAGCCAAAGGAGGAGTTGAAGTTGGAGTAAACTCATATGCACCCACATCAGAAACACCATTTGCAAGACTTGCTACACGTGCAGCACCATTGATATCTGTTGGAACTGTAGCTTGGTATTCTGCTCTTCCGTTCAAACTCCAAGAATTTGGATTTGTTGCATCTGGAACAAGGTTGGTTAAAGAGGTAAATCCTGGGTTATAGCTCCAAGATTGTTTGTCTTGATTAGAATAGTTTCTCCATCCAGCGATAGTTGCCTGGTTGGTAACACCACTAAAAATAGTAGCACCTGCAGTGAAGTAGTTATTGTAGTTTGCTTCTACGTTGGTAAATGCAGCAGAAATATAAGCTGCCGAGCCAGTAGACCTGTTATGGAATACATTGTTTTTCAATCGCAGTCCAATTGCACCTGAGTTATAAATATACGCACATTGGCTACTAGAAGGTATGCTAAATGAATTGTGCATGATATCTAAATACTGGCAAAAGTAACCCATATAAATATTTGCAGAGGTCATGTTTTGAACACCTGTAACTACGTTGTTATTAACCTGACTTCTCCTTCCAACGCTTGCATTAGAATAATATCCTAAATACATGGTTGCATTATTGGTAAAGTTCCAAGTATTGTTGGTAATGGTTACGGTATCACTGTACATAAAGTAATTAATATTACCAGAATAACCAGAACTAGGGGTTACAAGGTTTTTATTAAACACTAAATTACTAGAGTAGTAGGTATAGATTGAATAAGCATATGAATTATCAATATGGTTACCATCAAATACTAAATTTCTAAATTTACCTGCATAGGTATTTCCTTGACCGAAGAAGTAGATACCATAATAAGAACCTATAATTTTATTGTTCTTGAATACAAATCCATCTAAATCACTTCCAACACCGGTGGCATAAACACTGTAGTTACCATAAGATGTTTGAACCGCCATATCAAGTTTACAATCAATAATTGAATCATTAGAGATTGCACCTGCTAATACGATACCATTTTGAGTGCTTGCCATAGAAGTACTTTTGAAAGTAATATTTCTGAAAATAGTGTTTTTAGCACCATCTATGCGGATAATATAAGCATCCAAATTGTTTGGTAAAATAACTACTGAATCCACATGGTTAGCCATTGATTTGAAAGTAATGGTTTTAGTTAAGCTAGCACCAGTTGCTGAAGGTAAAATGAAACTTTCTGCATAAGTACCCGTTCTTACATTGAATACTACTGGACCAGCAACACCACGTAATTGCAATGCAGCAACAGCAGCAGTGAAACTAGGGTAATCTGAAGGTGCAGTTGTACCAATAATATAAGTGCCATTTAAAGGAGTAGATACCGCTGTAGTTAAGGTATCATTAGAAGGATTTAAATCTGTACTTGCGTTAGGAGCACTTGTGAACACTTTTAATACATTACTTACATTGTAAGGAATATTTACTTGTTGCAAACCAGTGAAGTATAAGCTAACGGTATCGCAAGGAGTTAAAGAACCAGTCCAAGCTTGTGAAACAACAGAACCATTGTTTAATCTATAACCTAAGTTAAAAGAAGTAACGGTAGTTGTACCATTGTTTCTTACTCTCACAGCAACATCTTGTAATCCAGAATCCACAGGGAAAGTTGGAGTTAATAATACATCTACTGCCATATCAATAGCACCAGAAGCATTTTCGTCTGAACCAATTTGTGGTGGAATATTACGGATTTCTTCATCTCTATCTGTTGAAACATCAGCTGTTAAATCAACACCTCTTTGCGCACAAGCACTGGTTATATGCAAATTACCTGGCATTGGCAACCTAGAAACAAATACAGGGTTGTAATTGTATGAGGTATCTCCACCACGACTTGAATTTAAGTAATTACTTGCATTCCAAGTTCCACCATTGTAAACCAAGTTACCTGTAGGGTTTGCATGATAATAGTTATTGTAATTTACTTTATTACCTGTAACTGCTGTTGCCAAATAAAGAGGTACACCAGTACCAGAATAATAAGCGAAAATGTTATTTTTCACGAAAAGGTTTGCTGAACCAGTAGAATAGAAACCAGTTGAATTTGCACTTGTACTTGCTGTGTTAATTGCAATTGTATTATGGTAAACATTGGCAAATGCACTTGCTGGCAATTGCAAATAAACACCATATTGGGTTAAGGTATAACCACTAGGAGCACTGTTTAAAGTGTTATTATAAAACTGGAAGGTGTCGGCCGCAGATGAGGCCATAGGCAAATACAAATAGATACCATAATAACTAAAGTTGGTAAATGTATTGCCATTCATTCTTGATGGAATGGTTGTGCTACTTGATTGGTTGCTATAAAAATACAAACCATAATATCCGTAGTTCTGACCTTGAACATTGAAACTATTGTTCAAAATTTCCATTGGGTTGTAATTATATGCGATGTAACCACCCATATAGTTCACCATCCTCACATCGTTTCCTCTGATCCTGATACCTCTATTGTATAATGCATTGGTAGCACCATAATGGCTAATTCCATAACCACCACCCGTTACAATATTGCTATCGATAATACTTGAATCTGCACGCGTTGCAGAAACTCCTGTTCCACCACCAGTTGCGGTAAAGTTAATACCATAACCAGATGATGAGGTACCCGTTTGAATTGGAACTTGAACATCATTTTTCCTGATATACACTTTACTTGCATTTGAGTTCGCATTTGAACCAATTACACCTACACCGCAAACATTTCCTGTTCCTGTGTTGATGATCTTCAAGTTTTGGACAGTAACGAAACTTACTTGATTAATCAAGAAGGCTGCGCTTGTTACATTAGCAGAAATGGTACGGGTATTTCTATCGTTACCTTCAAAGGTTACACGGGTTGAATCGCTGATACCTATAACTGGACCGTTTACTATTACCTGACCTAAATAGGTACCTGGACGAATATCAAAGGTAACTGGACCAGACACGCCATATTGCAATGCAGCAGCTGCTGCAACTGGATTTGGAAAATCTGGAGTAGTTCCACCCACAGTATAAGTACCGTTTAATGGAGTAAACAAAGAAACACGTAAGGTGTCGTTTGCTGGCTCTGGATCTGTACTTGCATTTGGAGCAGCTGTATAAACTGTAATGTGATTAACAGGTCCAATGTTAATTTGGTTAACACCTGTAAAGGTGGCAGTATCTGTTTGGCAAATTCCAACACTGTTGGTCATTGAAACAGTAACAGGAGTAACTGCATTTACTTTGTAAGAGGCGTTGTAACTAGTTACCACGTTTGCTCCAATATTTTTCACTAAGAAGCGTAAATCTTGAGAACCCGAAGCAATTGGAATAGTAGGTGCCCATAAAGCAAATACCTTCAAGTTATTGTTGGCTCCACCCACATATTCGTAAGCTCCTGGATTTGGAGTAATAGAACGGGTAGTTCCGTTGATATCAGTTGGAACATCAGTCAATAAATTTACACCATAACCATCGCAACCATCGGTTAAAGAAAGGTTACCCGGTACCGGAGTTCTGCTTGCAAAAGCAGGATTTGCATTGTAAGATGAATCTCCACCACGTGTATTGGTCCTGTAAGTAGAGGCAGTCCAAGAACCACCATTAAAAACTAAAGGTGCCGACGCATTGTTAAGAGAATTGTAGTAGTTATTGTAATTAATTCTGTTTCCTGTAACAGCTGTTGCTGTGTATAAAGGAGCACCTGAACCACCTGTGAAGTAAAATACGTTGTTTTTAATTACCACATTTGCAGAACCAGTTTGGTAAAAACAACTAGCATTTGCACTGGCAGCAGAGTTGTTCATCACAACTGTATTGTGGTAAATATTGGCAATTCCATTCGCTGGTAATTGCAAGAAAACACCATACTGACTTGGAGTATAGCCACTCACAGCACTTTGAAGCACATTGTTATAGAACTTGGTTGGCGCTGCTGCAGAAGTTGCTTGTGGTAAATACATGTAAATACCATAATAGCTAAAGTTGGTAATTTTGTTATTAAGGATTTCATGTGATATGGTTGTATTGCTATTTTGATTGGCATAAAAATACAATCCATAATAGCCATAGTTCTGACCATTTACATTAAACTCATTGTTGATTAACCTCATTGGATTGTAGTTATAGGCAATGTAACCGCCCATATAATTACAATTGATTACTTTATTGTCAATGATTTCAATACCTCTGTTTGCATTTGCATTGGAAGCACCATACACATTGATACCATAAGCACCACCTGTTACAATATTGCTATCAATTAAAATTGAATCGCCCGACATTGCAGAGATTCCACTACCATTTGCTGATCCAGTAGCTAAAATTCCATATCCACTAGAAGAAGTACCTGTTTGAATAGGAATGAGAACTCTGTTGTTAAATACATTTACTTTTCTTACAGTACCAACCAGGGCAATACCTGTTACCACACCAGTAGAAGTATTTTCTACTTTAAAATTCTTGAAAGTAATATACTTGGTTGCATTCATTATTACCACACCTTGAGAAGGGAATGATCCGAAAATTCTACAAGAATCTGGATTAACCCCATCGAAAGTAATGGTGTTTACATTTGAAGCACCAACTATATCTCCAATAATTACTTGGTTGTTATAGTTTCCAGGTGCTACGGTGAAGTGTGTTGGTCCGCAAATTCCGTTTTGACCCATTGCTGCGATTGCTGCTGCAAAAGAGGTAAAGTTACTAGCACCAGTTCCAGTTGGATTGATGGTAAAATTACCCGCCATGGAAGGTCCTCTTGTGGCTTGCGCACTATCGTTTAAGGCAATAGTATCTGTGGCACTGTTAGGAGCAGATGACCATGCTTTGATAGTTACATTTGTTGACGGGAAGGTATAGTTACCTAAAGCGATAGCAGCTGAGGTAGAACCTGCACCATTGATGGTATCTAATGTTCCAGTAAAAGAAAAAGGAGTTTGTAATACATTGTTAACAGACCAGTTCACAGTAGCACTGGTAACTTGGTTCATACCGAAATTTTGTAAAGTTGCTGTTACAGGTAAACTTCCTGGTGCGCAGAATTGACCAGGACTGGTAATAGCAGTAACACCTATATCATTGTTACCTGCAGAAATTAAATCGATACCGCAATTGAATAAATTTGCATCTTGACCGCTATAAGCTGGTGTACAAGTATTTAAATTCCAAGCTCTTCTAAAAGAACCAGTTTTAGTTACATTGGTTACTGTAAATGCGCCACCTGAAGATGCACACTGAGAAATTTCAACAACCAAGCTCTTAGATGGGTCGTATAAAAATGGTGTTTGTAAGGTAATCATTAACCAACCAGCACCTGTTGATGTAAATGAAACAGGTGTTGCAGAAAAATAAACTGTAGTTAATGGTCCAGTATACAAAGCACCTGTTGGCAAAGTAACAGCAGTGGTTTGACCCATTTTTACAGTTAAAGAACTGAATGTAGGTGTTACGTTTGCTGTTCCTTGAACATAAAATTTAACGATGTTACCAAAGTAAGCGCCACTTGCACCACCAATAAATTCTGCTGGAGCAATTAAGCTCTGCATGGATTTACCCGCGCCGCTATTAAAAGGAAAGGAGTTACTCGGTGCATTGGTGTTGCCCGTGTAATAAGAAGGTGTCTGCGCCCCTGCAATTTTCACTAGGAAAAAGAGCAAGAGCATGAAAATTGGAATTTTTGTAAAGCGTGTTTTCATGTTTGTTTATTTATTTATGTTGTTCAAAATTTTATAATATTATAGTGTTTTACCTATTTATTCGAATCATTAAAAGGCTTATATCGGCGTCCAATATAAATCTTAATCTAGTATTAAAAAAAAATTATTGATTTTTACAAAAAAGATACATTTTTACATTCAATTATCGTAAAAAATTGACAATCAAGATATTAGAAAATATTAAGGTAATTTTACATAGAAAAAAAAGCCGTTTATCATATTCCTGCTGAAGCAATTTTAACTAATTTTACAAAATTCCGTTAAACATAAATTTTAAAAGAAATGTTTTTCAAACATAGGAGCATCTTTATTTAAATTATGTTTGCAAACATGCATACTGAGCATATCAAAAAAATATTAAAAGGGTTGCCTGAATCTCCAGGAATCTATAAGTATTTTGACCAGCAACAGAATCTCATCTATATAGGTAAAGCCAAAAGCCTAAAAAGGCGTGTGAGTAGCTATTTCTTTAAGAAGCACCATGAGAATAAAAAAACGGCCATACTTGTTAGCAGAATTGTAGATATACAATATACCTTGGTGGAAACCGAGATGGATGCCCTTTTGTTAGAAAATGCTTTAATCAAACAATTTCAACCCAGGTTTAATATTAGTTTAAAGGATGATAAAACCTATGCTTCCATTGCCATTAAAAATGAGCGCTTTCCAAGGGTAGTCTCAACTCGTACCTTAATTAAAGATGGAAGCGAGTATTTTGGACCCTATGCCAATGGCTATTTAAAGTATACCTTGCTAGAATTAATTAAAGCTGGATTTCCCCTTAGAAATTGCACTTTTAATTTAAGTGAGGAAAATATCAAAAATCATAAATTCAAATCTTGCCTTGAATACGATATAGGAAATTGCATGGCTCCGTGTATTGGAAAACAAAGTGAAGAGGAATACATGCAAACCATACAGGCTGTCAAAAAAATCCTTAAGGGCAACTTATTTGAAGTAAGGCAAGAACTTAAGGGTCATATGCTTAAAGCGGCGGCAGAATTGGAGTTTGAAAAAGCAGAGGATTATAAAAAGAAGTTAGAATTATTAGAAAATTACCAAAGTAAATCTACCATTGTAAGTGAAATTAAGCACGATGTAGATGTCTTTAGTATAGTGAGCGATGAACGTTTTGCTTTTAGCAATTATCTTAAAGTCTCTAATGGCATCATTGTACAAACCCAAACCTTTGAGCTCAAAAAGAAATTAGATGAAAGCGATGTAGAGTTGCTAAGTTTGGCGATTGCTGAGGTTAGGGAAAAGTACATGTCGAAATCTACCGAAATTATTGTGCCAATACCTTTGGATTGGGAGGATTCTGGACTTACTATAACCGTTCCAAAGTTGGGCGACAAAAAGAAGCTGCTAGACCTATCTATGAAAAATGCGCAGTATTATAAACGGGAGAAATTAACCCAATACGAGCTGCTCAATCCAGAATTAAAAACCGACAGGGTACTGAGTTTAATGATGCGCGATTTGCGTTTAAAAGAAATGCCTAAACATATTGAATGTTTTGATAACTCAAACTTGCAAGGAACCAATCCAGTTTCTGCATGCGTGGTATTTAAAGACGCAAAACCAAGTAAAAAAGATTATAGGCATTTTATTCCAAAAACAGTTGAAGGTCCAGATGATTTTGCCACCATGCGTGAGGTAGTTTTTAGACGATATAGAGGACTATTAGAAAGCAATGAACCCTTGCCCAACTTAATCATTGTTGATGGAGGAAAAGGTCAGCTTAGTTCGGCCGTTGAGAGCTTAAAAGAACTTGGAATTTATGGTCAGATTCCCATCATAGGCATTGCCAAAAGGCTAGAAGAATTGTATTATCCAGAAGACGATTTAC
Organism: Bacteroidia bacterium; assembly: GCA_044370475.1. Lineage (GTDB taxonomy): Bacteria > Bacteroidota > Bacteroidia > UKL13-3 > UKL13-3 > B1. The sequence continues at coordinate 7,487 of JBILVK010000016.1, read as the reverse complement.
CCTTATACATAGATAAGAAATCTGAGACCCTAAAAGTGATACAACAATTGCGCGATGAAGCCCACCGATTTGGGATTACCCATCACAGAAAAAGGAGAAGCAAAAACTCCTTAGTAAGTGAGTTAGACCATATCAAAGGGATAGGTCCAGAAAGCGCCAAGCAATTATTGCAGGAGCTCAAAAGTGTTAAAAAAATTAAGGAAGCAAAATTAGAAACCCTTGTAGATATGCTTGGCAATGCAAAAGGTAGTTTGGTATATGAACATTTTCATTCAACACAATGAGCATAAGATTACCTAAGCAAAAGTGGCTCATCCCTTTGGCCCTTATCGCCTTATTGGCAGTATGTCTTCCTAGGTTTAATGGCAATCAAACTTTTGTTAAACAAGAGCCCTGGGATGCCAAATATTTTAATGCGTATGTAAATTATTTTAGAGGAGAAAGTCACACAGCGCCCATTAGACCCGCAAGTAATTGGAGGTTCCTATTGCCCCTTATAGCCTCTACCCTACCCTTTGAGGCAGCCACTTCTCTTAATATGATTAACATTCTTTTCCTAATAGGATCGCTATTTTTTTTACATCAAACACTGTATTACTTAAAAGTAAACAAAGAAAAAATTTGGTTCGCCATAGCACTTTTTATTTTCTCTTTCCCATGCTTCTATTACAGCAGCATTTCCTATGTCGACCCTGGTTCTATGTTCTTTGTTTCTGCTGGATTATACGCTTGGATCAGACAGAAATATTGGGCATTTGTCCTAGCAATATTGGTGGGATTAATGGCAAAAGAAACGGTAGCTGTTTTGTTCCCATTTGCTTTGGTTTCTGCATTTGTAGAGAAGAAATATAAACTTCTTATTGGCATTATTTTACTGCTATTTCTATTCCTATACGAGTACCAACTTATTAAAACTTATGCCCCTTTAAGTGAAGGAGAAATTAGGTTTAACAATTGGACCATAAATTCAGCAGCATTTTGGAACAATATACATAGGCCCCATAGTTGGTTAGCTTTTGCCTTAAGTTTTGGCCTACCAGGTTTCGGTTTGATCCAAAGCATGGCGACCCATAAAATGAAGTTGCTTGGAAACCCTTTATTGGCAGGATGTTTGGCCGGTGTGGCAAGCTGTATTGGCTTATACATTTTTAGCTTTATTACCACCGTGGCAGATGGCAGAATTATATGGCATGCATACTTTTATATGTTTGTGGTTATTTTTGCAACAAACCAATTAGCACCAGCTCAAAAAAGGCATCCACATTAACATGACAGAAACACCACAAACTAATAATTCGCAAGCTGTAATTTCATCAGAATTTATTCAAAAAGCTTGCACCTGGGCCCAACAATTTGATACGGTTTGTATATTAGATAATAATAGAATAAGCAATGCACTTGGTTTACAAGAAATAGAATTTGCCTTAGCCGTTGGATGTATTGATTCTTTTAAGGGCACGGGCGATGGAGATTGGGATGAATTTAAGTTCTTCATAGATAAACATTCTGGACAAACACCTGTGTTTGGGTACTTGAGTTATGATTTAAAAAACCAGTTAGAAGATTTAAATTCAAATAACAAAGATGAGATTGGTTTTGACCCTTTGTTCTTTTTTGCGCCCTTGCATATCATCTTAATTGATCAACATGGTCAGTTAATGGTGATGAGTGAAAATGGGAATGAAATTATGAAGCAAATTGAGGCTACTGAGGTAATATTATCAAATGCTCCAGCACTTACTATGCGGGCCAAAGTGAGTAAAGAAAAATACATAGAAACGGTTAATAAGATTAAAGATCAAATAGTAGAAGGAAATGTGTATGAGTTAAATTATTGTGTAGAGTTTTATGCAGAGCAAAGTAGTATTGACCCTTTACAAACTTACTTTGCTTTACAACAAATATCTCCTACTCCCTTTGCCTGTTTCTTTAAGCATGAAAACAAGTTTTTGATTTCTGCTAGTCCGGAAAGGTTTATGAGAAAATCGCTGAACAAGCTGTATTCACAACCTATTAAAGGAACGGTTAGGAGAAGTACAGATGCGGCAGAGGACCAAGCGCATATTGAAGAATTGAGAAATTCTGAAAAGGAAAAAGCAGAAAATTTGATGATTGTGGATTTGGTTCGAAACGACATGGCTAAGAGCAGCGAAGTTGGCAGCGTTGCTGTAGATGAGTTATATGGTATTTATAGTTTTAAACAAGTGCATCAAATGATATCTACTGTTTCTTCTACCATTATTGATGGAATACATCCTGCAGATGCCTTAGAAAATGCTTTTCCTATGGGCAGCATGACGGGTGCTCCAAAGGTGATGGCCATGAAATTGATTGAAGAATATGAGGACACCAAAAGAGGATTGTATAGCGGCTCAGTAGGTTATTTTGCACCCAATGAGGACTTTGATTTCAATGTGGTCATTAGGAGTATTCAATACAACCAAGAGAAAAAATATGTGAATTTTGAGGTTGGTTCGGCCATCACACATGATAGCAAGCCAGAGCAAGAATATGAGGAATGCTTGCTGAAGGCGCAAGCTATGTTGAAGGCTTTGAATGCAAGTATCGCTAGTGAATAAAGGTTATAGCTAGGAGAAATCTATGTTAACTATTGACACCTAAATTTAAATTACAAGTTGCGGTTATAAATTTTTATTCTTGTAAACCAAACTCATGAAATTACTTCTTCTATTTTTCTTGCCTTTTTTTGAAACTGCTGCACCTGATAGTGGCGGGGTAAAAATGGAGTGGCTACCTACTAGCAAAATGGTGCAAACTTTTACAGCAGATTCGAGGGCAAACAGGTTAAGCTTTCAACGCAATTTTGATAAAGCAAGTTATACGGCAAGTATGGGTGGCATTTTTCCTTTTATAAATATTGGCAAAGGCAAATTTAATTCTCAATTGAGTGTGGCGGGTTCTACCTATTTAACCTTGGCGAGGCAAAATGGTGCAGGTGCCGTAAAGAATGTTGATTTTTTTGGGGAGCTTTATTATGATATTCAGTTGGGTGAAAATCATGTATTGCGCGCAGGAACTGGTCATAGCAGTCAGCATTTAAGTGATGATGCAATAGTGGCAGGGGCTGCATTTAAAAACTATGCCAAGGACTATCACCAATTGATGTATATAGCAAGATTGACAGAAAAAGGTTTGCAAGCCTATATGGGCATTCACTATATATATAATTTTAAAACAAGCACTGATATTTCTGGCAAGTGGATGTGGCAATTTGGCTTTGAACATGCACCTTTTGTTGGGCACAAATATTTGCGTGGTATCTATTATGGTGTAGATGCGAAGTGGCGACAGGAATTAGATTATGGCAGTACCATCAATGCACAATTGGGCTATAAATTGATGAATGAAAATGGCAGGACATTTCGCTTGGCCATTGACTATACAGAGGGTATAGATGAGCGCGGATATTACCAACCTGCAAAGCGCGATTATGCGCATTTGGGAATTTATTTTGATTTCTAATGAGGAGTCTACTAGTTCTTATTTTGTTAGCGCAGTGTTTGGTTCGAACCGAAGCAAAAGATTTAGGAAGCGGCGTTGACAGTAGCTTAGTGCAAGATAAAACAAAGATTGGAGAGCATGTAAAATTGCAATATCACCCTAGTTTATTGTTTAATGAACCTGAATATGCTTTTAATGCTGAAAAGTACCACTTGGTTTTAGATAGCAACTCGGCAAAAAAAACAGGATTAAGCACCAAGCAAAAATGGATAGTGGGCGGATTAATCGCACAACAGGCTGCGAGTTTATATTTGGAGTATAAATGGTGGTGGGAAGACAATTACCACCCTTTTGTGGCAAGGAGTGATGGCGGCTTTAACAATTATAGTTTGGGCATAGACAAGGTGGGGCATTTTTACACCTCTTACATGTACAGTAATTTGTTGTATGAGTTATTGAAATGGGGCGATTTTGAGGAGAATACTTGTTTGTGGGTGAGCACCAGCTTGCCATTTGTTTGGGCATTGAGTATTGAGATTGGGGATGGATTTTCTAAGTATGAATTTTCATCGCGCGATTTATTGGCCAATACCTTAGGAATTGGATATGCCTTTGCACAGAGGAAGGTTCCTTACCTGCAGCATTTTAAATTTAAGTTTAGCTATTTTCCAGGACAATATTATAGAAACCAAAACTTTAAAGGCTGGTCGTTAACGGCAGATTACGATGGCCATATTTATTGGATGAGTACCGATGTGCATGGCATTTTGCCTGCGAAAGCCAAGGGTTTTTGGCCTAAATATTTGAATTTATCTGTAGGATATGGTGTAAAGAATTTTTCTGAATCGTTCTATTATATGGGTCAAGGTTATGAAATACAAAGGGAATTTTTTATAGGCTTAGATTATAATTTAGGCGCTATTGGCATTAAAAACAAAACTTCAAAAACCTTGTTAAACATGGTAGATTATTATCATTTTCCAGCACCTGGGGTAAAGAAAACAGGAGAAGGAGATTGGCAATTTAAGCCTTTGATTTTAAACTAGCTTTGGGATGGTTTTTAAACTTAGGTTTTGCCTATAAAGGCAAACCAATTTTTGCATGATATGCGTTCACTTGGCTTTGTTTCCTTATCTAAGCCAATTTTTGTGTAGATGTAAAATGAGTTTTTAATGGCATTGATCAATTCGCTTTTACATGCCAAGAAACATTTAATTTTGACTAATTGAAAGATAAAATTGGCGTACTTTGCGCCACATAAAAAGAATAAAATGAGATTTGATAAACATATATTTATTTGTGCCAACCAAAAGGCAGAGGGCAAGGCTTGTTGCGGAGAAAAAAACGGATTGGCGTTAATTGAAAAGTTCAGGGAAGTATTAGGCGAAAGAGGCCTAAAGGGCAGTGTCCGCGCTCAGCGCGCGGGATGCCTAGACGCATGCAAATTTGGTCCGGCATTGGTTATTTACCCAGAAGGAACTTACTATAAAAATGTAGGTTTAGACGATGTAGCCCGCATTGTTGACCAGCACATTATAGACAACAAAATTGTGGCAGATTTGGAATTGGTTTGGGAGAAACCAAGTGAAGTATAAAATAATCCATGCTTTAAATAGCAGTGGTTATTTATCTAGGATCAGTTTAATTTAGGACTTGCAAAATGGTTTTTAAGGCAAATTAAAGCTGGCTTTGCTGTTTTTTTTTAGTATTTAACAAACAACTTAAGTACTGGTTCTAAAATCCGTAGTTAAACTGAATCACGCTCAGGCGCGGAGGCCTAAGGTCGGCAGGCCGTGTCATGAATTCTACATTGAACAAATTACTTACAATCAATGCAACTTTCATGCGGGAGTTTATCTGGTAAGCCAAGCGTGCATCCATTACATAATTGCCATTGGGGTTTGCCACTCTAGCATCATTCACTCCTTTCACAAAAGCAGATAAAGGCAATTGAACAAAGGCCGCATCAATGTTTTCCATAAAACTATTATAGCGTAAGCTGTATCCCAATTGCCATTTTTGATACGACAATTGTGCATCAAATTTAAGCAAGTGTTTGTAGCGGTATTTTAACACATTGGTGCTATCACTTCTGGTGCTTCTAAATGAATAATTGATGCCCAAAGAATCGGTAGCAAACACATCATCTACATTCATCATGATTGGATTGGTGTAGGTATATCCAATCAAGGTTTGCAAACGCCATTTGCCCCAAGTTCCTTCTGCATTAAGGCTTACATCGAATCCAGATATTTTGGTATCACCAATATTTAAAGAAGTAAAACCATAACTTTTAAAAGGGTCTGCAAAATTAAAAGTGCGCCACATGCCCAAATTAAAATCAATCATATTTTGGTATTGGGTATGAAAATAAGCAAGGTCTAAAAAGCCTTTAAGTCCCATCAAAGAGAATCCCTGCTTCACTCCTATTTCAGCATTCCAACCCGTTTCACTTTGCAAATACGGATTAGGAAAAACGTTTAACAATCCCACACTGGTTTGTATGTATCGCTCTGCTATGGAAGGAAAGCGGTAACCCATGCCGTAACTGCCACGTAAGAAGGTTGCCTTAGCTAATTCGTAGTTTATCCCAGCGCGGTAAACGGGCTTGCTTTCGGTGCTTCCATTCATGTTAAAATACTCATATCGGGCCCCTGCGCTTAAGTTTAATTTTTTAGTTACGGTCTGATCCAATTGCACAAATGCAGCATGGTTTCTGCTTTGCTGGTTGCCACTGTACAAAGGAGAATTAGACTGATTGGAACTGCTTAACAAACCTCCAGTGATGTTTAACCTAAACTGGGTAATATAACGTTGTACTTGGTATTCGGCATATAAATTACTCGAAGAATTATCTTGATTAACACTTGGGTCGGGATTGGTAATATCATTAGAAATATACATAAACCTTCCACGCAATTGATGTTTAAACGCACCTGTATAAAAATTCAGGTAAGGATCCACATAGTAGTTGTTTGAGCGGGTTGTGGTGATTTGAGAATCCAGAATGGTATAACCTTTTTCGTAGCTTTCCCATAAGAGAAACGAAGCACCATTGGAGAACAACATCCCTAGGTTCAAACCGTATTGCATTTTATTTTTGCCACTCCATTTAAGGTTAGAATTTACCCTAAAGCGGTGTTCATTTTCACCCATTCTGTAGCCCTCATCTCTAAAGTAATTGCCGCTTACAGCATATTGCAATCTATTGTATTTTCCTGTGTGGAAAGCAGTGGCACCATACTGTTTAAGCAGGGTGTTGCTCCATTTAAGACTGGCTCTTTTGGGGTCGCTATAGATGCCAGAAAAAACAGAAAACCGGGTGATAGGTTCTGCATTGGTAAGTTCTGTTCTAAAATGTACAATGCCACTAAGTGCGCTTGAGCCATATAAGACAGACGATGCACCCTTTACCACTTCCACTTGTTTTACATTTTCGATGGGCACAAAATTCCACTTTACATTTCCCGCATCGCCTGTTAAAAAAGGCATATCATCTACCAATACCATCACACGCGAACCCGCGCCGTACGTCCAACCGCTGCCACTGCGAATATTTATCTGACCATCTACCATGTTCACACTTGGAATTTGGTCGAGCAGTTTATCCATCATGGTGGTATTTTTGCCTTGAATTAAGTAAGGCTTTATGAGTTCTGTACTTACCATCATGCGCTTTACAGACTGCTCGTATCTGCCAGCGGTTATGAGGGTCTGGTTGAGTATATTTTCTGCAGGTTTCAGTTGAATTACAAGTGGCAAATTTAGGTTAATTTGTTGCAGCGAAATTCTCTTTTCCTCATATCCCACATAAGAAATACTGAGGACCATTTTGGCCTGATTAGAAGGCGAAATCTTTAATTCAAATTCGCCCGAAGCATTTGTTGTGGTGCCTAATTGCAAGTACTTAATAATGGCCCCATTTAAGGGCTCCTGCGAAACAGCATCTAGCACTTTTCCTTTTACCGTAATATCTTGCCCAAGTAAAATATTGGGCATCAAGGCAGCGCATAAGAAGCAAATGA
>JBILVK010000175.1:0-4694 GCA_044370475.1 Bacteroidia bacterium | reverse complement strand
ATCAAACAACATTTTTCTGAAGCACATAGCGTTCTTAGCCAGTTTTTGGCCGATGATAAAAATTTCGAAAACATTGAAGCTGCCGGAAAAATTATGGTGGAATCGCTCGCAGCAGGCGGAAAAATATTGAGCTGTGGCAATGGCGGTAGCATGTGCGACGCCATGCATTTTGCCGAAGAACTAACCGGAAAATACCGCAACGACAGGCCTGCCATCGCTGCTATTTCCATGAGTGATGTAAGCCACATGGCTTGCGTAGGAAACGATTATGGCTATGATTTTGTGTTCTCCAGATACCTAGAAGCCATCGGCAGAGAAGGCGACGTGCTCCTTGGCATCTCAACCAGCGGCAACAGCAAAAACGTTCTCAACGCCATGGAAGTGGCGCGCAAAAAAGGCATCAAAATAATAGGCCTAACCGGTAAAGATGGCGGCAAAATGGCCGGCAATTGCGATGTAGAAATTAGAGCACCACACAGCAACTACGCAGATCGCGCCCAAGAAATTCACATCAAGTGCATCCACTCCCTCATCGATTATATCGAACGCAATATCTAAGCTATTTCTTCACAACAATCGCGTGTTTGTATATCTCAGTCCAATTTCATAGGTTTGACTTTTATCAAAACCGCAATTGAACCTTAGCCAACTCTTCCGCAGAAAATCTATCGCCAATATCTTGTCAGACCACAAAAAGGCAGAAGATAGTGGACATCAATTAACCAAGACCCTCGGCTTTCGCGACCTTACCGCTATGGGTATTGCGGCAATTATAGGCGCGGGTATCTTTAGTACCATTGGCAATGCCAGTTTCAATGGCGGACCAGCAGTTGTAACACTCTTTATCTTTACCGCCATTGCATGTGGCTTCTCTGCCATGTGTTACGCAGAATTTGCATCTGTTATTCCCATCAGTGGCAGCGCCTATACATACGCCTATGCAGCTTTCGGGGAAGTAATTGCCTGGATTATTGGTTGGGCACTCATCGTAGAATATGCCATCGGAAACATCGTAGTTGCCATTAGTTGGAGCGATTATTTTACCGGACTTATGGCAGGTTTGGGCTGGAATATTCCCACCTATTTTAGCATGGATTACCTCTCGGCTCAACGTGGTTTTGCAGAAGCCAATCAATTGCTTGCTGCCGGCCAATCCATTAGCACAAGCCTCCAAGAGGCCACCCTCGCCTGGTCTACAGCACCAGAAATAATGGGCTTCAAACTCATCCTAGATCTTCCGGCACTGGCCATCGTAATTGCCATAACCGCCCTCATTTACCGCGGAGTTACAGAAACAAAAAACGCCTCCAATATCATGGTCGCCATCAAACTTCTTGTGGTAATCATGGTCATTGTAGTAGGTGCATTTTACGTAAACCCCGATAACTGGAGCCCCTTCTCTCCCAACGGAATGACGGGTGTGCTCAAAGGCGTTTCCTCTGTGTTCTTCGCCTATATCGGTTTCGATGCCTTGGCCACAACAGCAGAAGAATGCAAAGACCCCAAAAAAGACTTGCCACGTAGCATGATGGCTTCCCTTATCATCTGCACAGTTTTATACATACTCGTTGCCCTCGTCCTCACAGGCATGGTAAGCTATAAGGAACTAGGCGTAGGCGATCCACTTGCCTTCGTTTTCGAAAAAGTAAACCTCCCTTGGATGCATGGCATCGTAGCAGTTTCTGCTGTTATCGCCATGGCCAGCGTATTGCTCGTTTTTCAAAACGGCCAACCAAGAATCTGGATGAGCATGAGCAGAGACGGACTCTTACCCAAAAAGTTTAAGGCCATTCATCCTAAATACAAAACCCCTTGGTTTGCCACCATCATTACTGGAATACTGGTTGCCCTTCCTGCCCTTTTCATGAACCTAAAAGAAGTTACAGACCTATCAAGCATTGGCACCCTCTTCGCATTTGTTTTGGTGAACGCAGGCGTTATAAAAATGGAAAGCCACAACAGCGAATACCACACCGGCTTCAGAGTGCCCTATATCAATGGCAAATATTATGTGCCAGCCTTTTTTGTCGCAATCTTGCTTGCCCTCATCCTAACACGACCAGAGGCCTTTTCTGCCTTCTTTCAATTCGAAAATTTTTGGCACCAAATTCCCATGTTGGCATTCCTAGTGCTTTCTTTCTTCATGGCTATCTTTAGCTACCTCAGAAATTATTCGCTCATTCCAGTACTTGGTTTATGCAGCAACTTTTACCTCATGACAGAACTAGGCTTAAGCAATTGGATCGGCTTTAGCATTTGGTTAGTTATAGGCCTAGTGATCTATTTTGGATTTGGCGTAAAAAACAGCAAGCTTATCACTTCTAGGGCTTAATCATTATCGAGAATTTACCATTCATCGATAAATTTTCCTGCCTCATCAAACAATTTTAGGCATTTGTCTATTATCACTATTTGTGTTAACACACATCATCTACTTTTGCCGCTCCTAAAACACCTCCTTTTGAAAACAAAATTTCTTTTCCTATTTGCACTCCTCATTACCTTGCAGGTGCAAGCACAAAAAAACTACTCCATCAGCGGTAAAATTACTGACCTTAAAAATGGAGAGGAGCTAATTGGCGCAAGCGTTTCAATTCCAGCTCTTAAAACAGGCTCGGCCACAAACACCTATGGCTTCTACTCCCTTACCCTTCCAGAAGGCACATATGAAGTAGAGTTCTCCTATCTCGGTTATGTAACCCAGAAAAAAACAATTGTCCTGAACCAAAATCAGAAGATTAACATCGAACTCGATGAGTCAAAAAAACAACTCAATGAAGTCGTTGTCAAAACCGACAGATTAAACAACGACAATGTAGCTCAAAATAAAATGAGCGTCATAAAAATTGATGTAAAACAGGTGAAAAAAATCCCCATCCTACTGGGTGAGGTTGATATCATCAAGGCCATTCAATTGCTCCCAGGTGTTCAGGCTGCGGGCGATGGGAGCTCCAACTTCATTGTACGTGGTGGTAATATAGACCACAACCTCGTACAATTAGATGAAGCCGTTGTGTACAATCCTTCCCATGTATTGGGCTTCTTCTCTACCTTCAATGGCGATGCCATCAAAGATTTCGAATTATATAAAGGCGGAATTCCAGCTCAATACGGTGGAAGATTAGCAAGTGTTTTAGATGTACACATGAAAGACGGTAACTCTAAAAAATTAGGTGTAACGGGTGGTATTGGCGTGCTATCTTCAAGACTCACCATAGAAGCCCCAATCATTAAAGATAAATCCTCTTTTCTTATCTCTGGTCGCAGAAGTTATTTCGATGTCTTCTTTCCCCTAAACGCAAATTTAAACGATGTTTCAGCCTATTTTGGCGACCTTAACCTTAAGTTAAATTATACCCTAAGTCCAAAAGATAAACTATACCTCTCGGGTTATTTTGGAAGAGATAACCTCGGCTTTGCAAAAACATTTGGCTTCGGCTGGGGCAACAAAACAGGAACCCTCCGTTGGAACCACATCTTCAGCGATAAACTCTTTGTAAATACCTCCTTAGTTTACAGCAGATACGACTATAATTTTGATATCAATATCAGTGAAAACCTAAACTTTACGCGCACAAATTACATAGACGACCTAAACCTTAAAGTAGACGGAAATTACTACCATTCTGCCAAAAGCAGCTTTAAATTTGGTGCCAAATTAAATTCATTTGTGTTCTTACCAGGCAAAATAGATAAGATCACAGAGGCTTCTATTGTTACCGCAGAAAGTCTCCCAAAAAAGAAAGCCTTTCAACAAGATTATTATGCCTCGCACAGCATTAAAACCGGACCAAGACTCACTGTAGACTATGGAGCCAGAATCTCAATTTTCTCTAATATTGGTTCAGGCCGAAGCATTAATTATATCGGTGGAAACCCAACAATCTTAGAAAATGGTATTATTAAAGAAGGAACCAAAGACCCCAATAACCCATATACCAATTACAGTCAAAATGAAGTTTACAATACCAATTTTGGCTTCGAGCCCCGCGTTAATTTAACTTATTTACTTACAGAAAACAGTTCATTTAAAGCCTCTTACAACCGCATGTACCAATACATGCACCTTATTCAAAACATTACCGCATCTACCGGACAAGAATTCTGGACACCCAGCGATAACTACATCAAGCCACAAATGGCCGATCAGTTTGCTTTAGGTTACTTCAGGAATTTCTTCGATAACAAAATTGAGTTTTCCGCAGAAACCTATTATAAACTCATGAAAAACACCGTAGAGCTTAGAGAAGGCGCCATCATAGATTTCACCGAAGCCATCGAATCTCAAGTAGTGGCTGGTCAGGGTCGCGCATACGGACTAGAACTATTCATTAGAAAACAATCAGGAAAAACAACAGGATGGCTTGGATACACCCTTTCTAAAAGCGAAAGACAAGCAGATAACATCAACAAAAGCCAATGGTACAATTTCCGTTTCGATAGAACTCATTACCTCACTTTTGTCGTAAACCACCAATTTAACGACCGCTTCAGCCTATCTGGAAACTTCGTTTATGCAACCGGAGAAGCCTTCTCTCAAGCCAGTCAGAAATATTCACTTTTCGGAGGTACACGCCCTTCAATCTATTACGGAGAGCGCAACAACGCCCGTTTCCCAGCCTACCACCGTGCAGATTTATCCCTTACCATCGGAAGAAAAAAGAGACCAGGAAGAGTCTATAAAAACGAAAGCG
>JBILVK010000174.1:0-4696 GCA_044370475.1 Bacteroidia bacterium | reverse complement strand
ACCAAGAACGCTAGACTTGTTTTTTAAAGGTTATTTACTTTTTGGTCTGAACCTACCGAAAGTTGGTTCAGAAAGTCTATAAAACATTGGATGCTTTGCATAATTCTGGCATTAGCAGGCAATTTAATTTCATCGCATTTTAAAAACTGTGGTCCGGTTAAAATGATTTCGCTTTGCGGCCAATGGGTAGAAAGAAAATCAATGAATTGTTGCTTATCAATTTCGGGCTGCGCAGCCGTCATCATGGTTAACAAATAATGCGGATTTTCATGCCCAAAAGCGTCGCGCAAATCAACTAAAGGCACTTCCTGACCTAAATACAAAACCTCGTGACCCCTTGCTCTAATAAGGTAATTGGCAAATAATAAACCCAAAGAATGCTTTTCGCTCTCGGGCAAAAACAATAAAAATTTCTTGCGTTGTTTTGCAAATTTCCCTACCTGCCCGTCAATGGCAACAAACACTTTTTGCTTAATAATATTGGAAACAAAATGCTCATGCGAAGGCAATAAACTTCCTACTTGCCATAACAAACCCACCTCTTTTAAAAACGGAAAAACAATATGCAAAAAAGTTTCTTCCATGCCATATTGAAGAATATAGGTATTGAGTAATTTGTGAAATCCTGTTTCATCAAAACTCATCATAGAGGAGATAAAAGAACGAATATGTATTTTAAATTCTGTACACTGTTGTCCAAGAAGAACCACCTTTTCAGAAACTTGTCCAGAAGTCATTTTAGCTATCTCAGAAATTTTGTAGCCATTGTCGTTTAACAGACTAATATTTAATAAAGTCTTTAAATCACCATCATCGTAATACCTAATATTGGTATCGCTACGTTTAGGCATAACAATACCGTACCTTTGCTCCCACACTCTTAGCGTATGGCTTTTTATACCGGTAATGGCCTCGATATCCTTTATTGTAAATGTTCCCAATGTGTGTCCTAAAATAGAATTCAACTCTTTAAACATTAGTGAACAGATTTTGTTTTAAATTATTAATAATGACAAAAATACTCATTTCTGGCGGTTCTGGTTTGATAGGTTCAAACCTAACCAAAAATCTTCAAAAGCAAGGCCACCAAGTTGCTTGGCTCAGCCGAAACCCAAAAGCCGGGGAGGTAAAACAATATTTTTGGGACCCCGCCGCGGGCAAAATAGACCCGCTTGCCTTGCTAGAAACCGAGGCCATCATTCACCTGGCGGGCGCGGGGGTGGCAGATAAACGCTGGACAAGCGCCTATAAAAAGGAAATTTTAGACAGCCGAATTGCTGGCACCGAGCTTTTGTACAATGCCCTTAAAAACCATCCACATCAAGTTAAAACTTTTATAGGTGCCTCCGCTGTGGGCATATACGGCACGCATCCCGCTGTGCAAGCCGATGAAAACGCAGCTTTGGCCAATAATTTTTTGGCTGAGGTATGCCAACAATGGGAAGCAAAAATTGCCCCTATTACGGCCTTAGGCATTAGAACAGCCATTGTGCGCATAGGAATTGTGCTAAGTGAAAAAGGCGGATTTATTAAAGAAATTGCCCATTTAGCTAAATTTGGAATTGCCGCCCCATTGGGAAATGGCAATATGCTTACGCCCTGGATTCACATAGAAGACCTAAGTGGCATTTTTATGCATATCCTTCAAAATCCGCAATTAACGGGCATTTACAACGGCGTAGCACCAAATCCAGCCACCAATAAAGAGCTCACCAAAGCCATTTGTGTGGCCTTGCGCAAACCCTTTTTCATGCCTCCGGTGCCAGAATTTGTTTTAAGAATAATGGTAGGAGAAATGGCGCCCATGCTGCTTTCTGACCAAAGTATTTCATGTGTTAAAATATTGCAAACAGGCTTTCAATTTAAGTTTACCAACCCCAATCACGCCGTTCAAAACCTGCTGCTTAACTAAAAAATTGGCACGCTTTGCAACCATTTTCTTATTTTTGCCTTCTATCAATCATCGTTTCTTTCGGTCCGAACCAAGGAACCCATAAAATATAAACCCAGGATGAATAAAATTTTTGCTACGCTTTGCTTCATAATACTTTCTAGCAACTTTTCTTTTGGCCAAAGCACCAACAATTACCAGCCTTCTGTATTGGTAGAATTATTCTCCTCAGAAGGTTGTTCTAGTTGTCCATATGCCGATGCCTTCCTCAAAGAACTTATTGACATTAGCGATAGCGCCAAAACTCCCGTTTACGTAATAGATTACCACGTTGTTATTTGGAACAAATCGGGCTGGATTGATCCATTCTCCGACTCGCTCTATAGCCTAAGGCAGCAAGAATACCTATATAAGAAAAAGCTCGCAGCCATGTATACCCCTATGGTTTTTGTAAATGGGGGCGACAAAGAATTTGCAGGAGGAGATAAGAAAGGCATTGGCATGGCTATTCAAAAAACGCTGAGCAATCCTTCTAAACACTATATGAGAACTGGCGTTACCGGCATAGAAAACGAAGACAGCATTATGGTAGCCTATCAATTCTGGGGACCCGAAGATTCACTAGAACTAAAAGTGGCTTTTGTGCAGAGAGAGATTAACAGTCAGGTAAAAGGAGGCGAAAACTCCGGTCTCATTCTTCACCACCACAATGTGGTGCGCGGACTCTTTACGCATGACTTAAAAGGTAGCAGAGACGGTATGTTTAAAATCCCCGTTAACCGCGATCTTAACTTAGATAATTACCGCTTGGTGCTTTTCCTTCAACACAAAAGAACCTGGCAAGTAATGGCGGTAGATCAGCTTACCTTTAAGCAATAATTTTTTGGCCAACGTAAATTGCCTATTAATGCAAGGTCTAAGCACACTAAAATAGGTATTTATTTACCTAAAACACCTCTACCTGCATTAAATCATCCCTTTAAAACGAGGCTAGATTTATACTTCCAATAGAAGCACTTTCCTTATCCTTGTCATCCCCCTTGAAGGAGAAGCGATATGATTTTAAACCAAGCAAAATACCTCTTGGAGTGTTAGAATTATATGGCTTTCTGAAGGATGATGGCATTAACAAAAATAAGAACTATTTTTTTTATTTTCCTTGTGCAATCTTACAACTGCCATTCTGGAAATTTTGATTCAAGACACTTTCTGCAATTTTTACTTTGATTATTATAAATAAAATTCATTTTATTTAGGTCTCCATTTGAACCTTGTCCATCATATATCATTCCAATTTTGGGATTGAATAATAGACTAATAGCACCATCATCAATTTCATCAAAAGTACTCAAATAATTTTCATCACTAAATCTTGGATTATTCAAAATCAATTTAAAATGTTTATTAATGGAGACATCCTTCACTCTATAAGCAAAAAAGGTAACACCACTTTTACTTAATTTTCTATCTGGAATAAATAAATGTAAAAGGGTATCATAAGAATTAGTAAAACTATTAAATTTAACATATGGCAACATTGTAGGATTTTTGCTATCAAATGACTCTATATTAAATATGGGATAATACACATTGCAAAATTTCGAGCCAAAAACATCCTTACGGATTAAAAGTGTATCAAATTGCATGAAGGGACTTGTATAATAAAATGTATCATTAATTGTATCAATTTGGCCAATATTTATTGACCAAGTAGTGTCATTAATAATACTAATTTGAGATGCATCACTTAGAATGGTGTCATGAAAAATGCTGCTAGTATAGTATGGCCATGAATCAATTTTACACACCTTTCCTTCATTGTTTTCAATTTGGCATTTACCAAATGCAAGACAGTAAATGGACAATACAAATAAATTACCTTTTCTTAGCAGCTGTTTCATTTGAAATTAAATTATTATTAACTCTATCTGACCAATCAAAAATAGATTCTGAAGATTTGGGTTTGTACAGTAAATTAAGCAAAGAACCATTAATCCTATTTTGTTCGTCTTTGCTTAGTTTTTTCCATTCTGAATTATTTTCAGTATTTAAGCCTGTCCACGCTAAATCCCTGGCATCTTGAGGAGACAATTTGATTTTATTTTTACCAGCATATTCTAAAATTGCACCTGACAACAATTCCCTGTTTTCTTTTGATGCCATTTTATTATGGTCATGCACCCCATTAGCATGAAGTAACTCATGGTAAAATGCTGACACCATTCCAATTTCACTTATTGGATTACCAATCATATCGCCATTTTTATCAAAGACAGGGACTTCACCTCCATTTTTGTAACTGTGATTAAATAAAAAATCTGTATTCATTGTCACTAACTCTGAATTTGGAGTTCTAAATTGACTACTTGTTAAACCTCCTTGGGACTCAGATTTATTAAAACTACCATAACTACTCTTTGATGCTGGGTCTGTAGCTAAGGAATGGTAGTTTAAAAATAAATCTTTCTTAGTTCCTGTGAATTGCTGAATAAGGGCATGTCCTTTAGGATAATTCTGACTCGAATTTAAAATTTTAATCATAATCGAATTATAACCAGATTGTTTAAAATGATTACTTGGGTATATTTTTTTGCCATCTGGATCGCAAAGTGTAATTGGTTTATTTGCACAATAACTATAAGAACCTAAATCAGGATATTTCATGAATAAAGGATCCACACTCATCCATCTACCCAACCTCGCATCATAAATTCTAGCCCCAAAATCCAAATCATTCCCAGCACCATTTATCTCATCAATTTTCTCTTTACCATTGAAGGCGAATCTATATTCACTCGCCTGATA
>JBILVK010000173.1:0-4728 GCA_044370475.1 Bacteroidia bacterium | reverse complement strand
TGCGTTCTATTTTTACGCATTTGGCAGCCAGTGAAGACCCTTCTCATGATGCTTTTACCTTAGATCAAATTGCTAAATTCGACTTCAATAGTGCATCTATTCAATCGCAGTTTTCATATCCTATTTTGCGTCATTGTCTCAACAGCGGTGGCATTGCGCGCTTTGCCCATGCACAGTTCGATATGGTGCGTTTGGGCATTGGTTTATATGGCGTGGATCCAAGTCCGCAACAGCTTTCTTTGCAGCCCATTGGCACGTTAAAAACAGTGATATCGCAAATCAGAGAAATTGGTGTGGATGAAAGCATAGGGTATGGTCGGCGCGGACAATTATCAGCATCTGGAAGGATAGCCATTGTGGCCATTGGGTATGCGGATGGGCTAGATCGCAAACTAAGTAATGGAGTGGGAAGCATGCTGGTAAACGGACAATTGGCGCCCATTGTAGGGAATATCTGTATGGATATGACCATGCTTGATGTGAGTGCAATTCCTTGTTCAGCCGGCGATGAGGTGATAGTCTTTGGCGAGAACCCGAGCATTCATCAGGTGAGCGATTGGATAGGGACTATTCCTTATGAGGTACTAACGGGTATTTCGCAAAGGGTGAAGAGGGTGTATTTTGGATATTAGGGAAGCTGTTAGCCGTTAGCTGTTGGCCTTTAGCCTTTTGTTAGTGTCTCAATTTGGTAATTTCACTTATAGTAAACTATGAAGTATGAATCTATGAAGTATGGGTTATTAATTTGAGTTAAGAATTAAGAGTTAAGAATTAAGATTGGGTTTCAGGCAAACTTGGATTACGCAATTACAACGACTCTTCATTCTTACCTCTTCACTATTAAATTGCATATAGGAGTGAGGAATTAAGCTTACCCCTTATTTTGTCTTTCCTTCATACTTCAATTGTTTCCAGAAGCCAACTAAATACATTCAAATGCCGCACACCACTGCGGTCTTGTGTAAATCCATCAGTTGTCAATAGATATTTTGGATAGTTGTCATTTATTTTTTCTAATGCACCAAACTCACGTTCTGATGTGCTTTCGCCAATTAATTGCCAGGCAACTTGATAATATTCAATGTCACCTTTTGGTGTTTTACAAACAAAATCAACTTCAAAACTTCTGCTCGTTCCAGTCCAAATTTTATTGCCTCTCCGCAGCAGTTCCAAGTAAACAATGTTTTCCAAAATATGGCCTCTATCTGTAGTACGTTCTTTACCTACAAGAATGTTAAGTAAACCTACATCAACCAAATAGTATTTTTCTTGGGTAGCAAGTTGTTTTCTTCCTTTTAAATCAAAGCGGTTTACCTTGTAAAACACAAAACTTGTAACTAAGTAATCTAAATACTTTTCAATAGTAGTGTTATGTGTTGTTTGACCGTCTGCTTTTATAGATTTGGCAATATTTCCAGGCGAAAGGGCATTACCAACATTTGAAGCTACAAATTTTGTTATATTTCCAAAAGCACGTTTGTCATTTATTTGATGGCGTTGGGTGATATCCTTTTCAATGATGGTATGATAAATTGCTTCCAAATATTCATATATTTTATCGTATCCACTTTCTCTAAGTTCTACTCCTTTTGGTAAGGACGTTTCGTTCACATAATCAAAGAATAATAACTCGTAGTTTAGGTATTTGTTTTCTAAATCTATATTTCTTGCGGTAAGGTATTCATAGAAGGAAAATGGTAATATAGATATCTCTATATAGCGACCACTCAACAAAGTTGCTAATTCGCCGCTTAGCAGATGAGCATTAGAGCCAGTGATATATACATCTACATTCTTTTTTACAAACAAACCGTCTACCAGACGCTCAAACTCTGTAACATTCTGTATTTCGTCTAAAAATACATAGCAATGTTTCGATAAATCTATTTGCTCAAGGATATAGGCATACAGTGCGTCTAGGTCGTTTATATATTTGCGGAGTTCAAATTCCTCAAAATTTAATGAAACCATCTGATTAGGTTGAACTCCCTGGTTTAACAACTCAACTCGATATAGTTCTAATAGTGTACTTTTTCCCGACCTCCGCAAACCAGTAACCACTTTTATTAGATCCTTGTCCTTGTATGCCAATAGTTTTTTGATGTATTGCTTTCTACCAATGTATCTTGTCATAGCACAAATATAACTGCTATATTATTAAAACTTGTAAAAAGTGCAAGTTTTAATAATTTTTAAAGCGCCCTTTTTTATTGACTTTTGGCATAGTCCCAATGATATGAACTTGGTATAATTTGGTAATTTCGCTTATATAAACTATGAAGGTTGAGTGAGGAATTAAGAGTTAAGAATTAAGAGTGAGGAATTCCTTACTTTTGAGGCGATTTTAAAAACTCTTCACTCTTAATTCTTAACTCTTCACTCTCATACTTACCTCCCACCTACGCTAAAGCTTCGGCGGATAATACTTAACACAAAAATCATGAACTACAAAAAAATAATATTAAAAAGCTCCCGCGAACGTAGCCTTCTTAACCGCCATCCTTGGGTATTTAGTGGGGCTGTGAAGGAATTGCCTCAGGCGCAAAATGGCGAAATAGTGGAAGTGCGCACCAACCACAACGAACTCCTGGGCTACGGCTTCTTCTCGCCCAACTCCCAAATAACCTGTCGCGTCTTCGAATTTAGTCCAGATTATGTGCGTATAGACGAAGCATATTGGCACAAGAAACTTAAAAATGCCTTCCAGCTCCGCCGCGCGCTCCTCAAACAACAAGATACCAATTGCTACCGACTCCTTCACGCCGAAGGCGATTTCTTCCCGGGCATCATCGTCGACGTTTACGGTCCGGTTGCCGTGGTACAACTGCTCGTTAAGGGCATAGAAAATATTTCAGAAATTATCTTTTCCGGTCTGAACCAACTCGGCTTTCAACACATTTACCTCAAGACCAAACAAAATACGCAACTCCTCGAGCAAATTGTGCAGGAAAGCAAATGGGTGGGAGAACCGCATCCTATGCCCATCACCGCAAAAGAACATGGCGTGCCTTTCTGGGTTAATGTGGAGAGCGGACAAAAAACAGGCTTCTTCCTCGATCAGCGCGAAAACCGCCGGATCCTGGGCAATTGGGCCAAAAACAAACAAGTGCTTAATACTTTTTCGTACAGTGGTGGTTTTAGTTTATATGCCTTACAAGCCGGTGCGCGTTTGGTGCACTCGGTTGATAGCTCCAAGGATGCCATCGCCTTGTGTGATACCAATGTGGACCTAATCCAAAAACAGGACCAACACCAGAGCTTCACCCAAGATTGCTTCGATTACCTTCTCAGCATCGATGCCAATACTTACGATATCATTATCCTCGACCCGCCTGCCTTTGCCAAAAATGCACGCTCGGTAGATAATGCTTCGCGTGGTTACAAAAATCTCAATGCATTGGGATTTCAAAAAATCAGACCGGGCGGACAAATATTCACCTTCTCCTGCAGTCAGCATATCGATAAAGATTTGTTTCGGAAAATTGTGTTCTCGGCCGCGGCAGAATCCAAACGCAATGTGCGTATCCTGCAGCAACTCTCGCAACCCGAAGATCATCCCATCAATATCTACCACCCAGAAGGGGAGTATCTTAAAGGGTTATTGCTGCAGATAGATTAAGAATTTCACGCAGATTTTTTAGATTTAAGCAGATTCTCGCAGAGTCTTTTTTTAAGAATTTCACGCAGATTTTTTAGATTTAAGCAGATTCGCGCAGATATGCTTTATATAATTTGTCATCAAACTTTAATAGTAAAATAAAAGAAAGTAGAATCTGCGAAATCTTAACAGTAAAATAAGAATCTCCTGAATCTGCGTGAAATATTTAAATTACTCCGCTAAATGCGCTTCGTAGATATGCAGAATATTTGCATCGTTGGGGATGAATGTTACATCATCGGAAGTGGCTTCTACCACGGCGGTGAAGTTGGAGGCGGTGTCTGCTAGGTTTGGCAACACAAAACGTACCTTGCCATTTACCACCTGCGAATTACCCACTAAATTAAAGTCTGTATCATATAGCTTTACCACCATACCTGCTGCGTCAAATGACGGCTGAATGCCTACCGCTTTCACCTTAATATAAAATACATTCTTTGGATCGGGGGTTAAATTGTCTTTTACAATAGCCCTGGTCTTCGCAATAGTATCTATGCCGCTACCAATCTTCTCCGCATCTAGGTCGAAGTCGTTCTTCAACCAGATCAAAATTGGAATCAAAGCCAATACCCAAAAATATTTTAATGCCACTTTCATGCGCTACAAAGAAAGCACAAAAAATGCCAAATGCCTTATCACCTAATAACCAATCACTTAAAATCCGTGTTTCGACAAGTGTTTGTCCCATTTTGAAACTAATTTCCCTTGTTTACATGCAAAATTCCCTTTGAAAGGCAGAAAACTAGTGCGGATTGAGGAGGTGGGGGCTGCTGGCATCTGGCTGCTGGCCTCTGGCCTTTAGCTGGTGGAGATTTGTAATCAGCAACAGCACCTGTTCGATATCTATACCACCCCGCTGGGGTTCTGATTATTCATCCTGTTGGGGTATCTCTATTATATCTGTATCACCCCTCTGGGGTTCTCTATTCATACTGTTTGAAGCTATTATATCTATTACACCCCTCTGGGGTTGCATAATTGTAGAAAAGTTTCAAGGTGGATTATATAACCCCAGCGGGGTGATATAATTGTAGAATGTGAGTTTCGAGGTGGTTATAGAACCCCAGAGG
>JBILVK010000009.1:0-50209 GCA_044370475.1 Bacteroidia bacterium | reverse complement strand
ATACAAATCAATTATGCTGCTAAGTCCCATATTAAAAGGGGTGATTTCGGACAGTTCAATTCTTTTATTTTCAGTATCGGCAAATTGGTTCAGACCAATTTCATAACCACTAATTTCTTCTGGAGCCCAATTGTTTAATTTTTGCACTTGCCTAATATCCACAAAGGCATACAATTGGTCTAACTCGCCCATGCCTGTATCAAAAATACCAGCAATTTTGAGCTTCCTCACCCGTGGCGGATTTTGTATAAAATAAATATAGAGTGGATCGCCCAGCTTAAAATTGAGGCGCTTGGCCGTAATGGCAGAGATAAGAATTTCTTGCGAAGAGCTGCTATCATCAAGCTTAGGTAGCACTCCTTCTTTGAGGTGCTGTTGAATAAAATTCCAGTTAAACTTTGGGTCAACACCTTTTAAAACAATGCCCTCAAAAGCCTTTTCTGTTTTTATAATCCCAGCCTTTGTAGCATAAATTTGGATGTATTGCACGCCCTCTCTCTTGGCGCATAAATGCTCTAAAATGGAATCGCGTTGTATGGGCAGGCTCTCAAAACTATTGTTTAAATCGAGGTGAGTAATTTGCAAAGGGGCGTTAAATCCAACCAATTTATTACGCACTTCATTTTGGTATCCCTTAACAATGGCGGCGGCTAAAATCATTACCATTACACTTACACATACAGCAGTGATGGCAAGGTTGATAATCAATCTTGAAAATCCGGCCTTCTTTCCATTACTTTGGAGCGGCTTATAGGCCATTAAACGTTTTGCAATGAAGAAGCTTACTTTCATATTACCGTTCAAATATAAACACTCCCTTTGGGTTTTGTGCGTTTTCCTTTTTCAAAGTGCAAGTTTTGCACAAATTACTGGCGCAGCGCAGCCAGAAGCCTACTTGCCACTTCTTAAAGGCAAGAAAGTGGGATTGGTGGTGAACCAAACTTCCATGGTTGGCAAAGAACATTTGGTAGATTTCCTGCTAAAGAAGCAGGTTAAAATTGTGAGTATTTTTGCGCCAGAGCATGGCTTTAGGGGCGATCATTCTGCAGGTGCAAAAGTAAAAACGAGTATCGATACCAAGAGCAAATTGCCTGTGTATTCTTTGTATGGCAGCTATAAAAAACCCAATGATGCACAGTTAAAAGAACTGGATGTGGTGGTTTTTGATATACAAGATGTAGGGGCTCGTTTTTATACCTATATCTCTACTTTGCATTATGTGATGGAGGCTTGTGCAGAGCAAAAGAAGTTATTAATTGTTTTGGACCGACCAAATCCCAATGGATACTATGTGGATGGTCCGGTATTGGATACCGCTTTTAAATCTTTTGTAGGCATGCATCCTGTGCCTGTGGTGCATGGCTGCACGGTGGGTGAATATGCAAGAATGATTAATGGTGAAGGCTGGTTAAAAAACAAAGTGAAGTGTGAGTTAAAAATCATAAAGCTTAAAAATTACTCGCATAAAACCAACTATGTTTTGCCTGTTAAGCCATCACCTAATTTGCCTAATATGAGTAGCATTTACCTCTACCCTAGTTTGTGCTTTTTTGAAGGCACCAATGTAAGTGTGGGCAGAGGAACCAAGCATCCTTTTGAGCTCATTGGAAAACCTAATTGCAAGATTGGATCCGACACCTTTACTCCACGCCACTTACCTGGAATAGCAGACCATCCGCCATATGAGGGCAAGCTTTGCACCGGATTCGACCTCAGAAATTACGGCAGCAATATTGCGCCTTTTGAGAAAAAACTGAACCTATATTGGCTCATAGAATTGTATAAAAACGACACCAATCAATCGGCCTTCTTCAATGATTTCTTTGATAAATTGGCAGGCACCAATAAGTTAAAGCAACAAATTATAGCAGGCCAGAGCGAAGACGAAATAAGAAAAACTTGGCAAGCCGATCTTCAAATCTACAAAAAAACCCGCTGGCGCTACTTGCTATATGCGGATGTTAATTAGTTAGGTGCAATAATATCCACCGCATTTTGACTTAAATGAAAACTGAGGAAATATTTGAAATGACATTTTGGAAACACCTGGCCTATATTTGGATTAGTATGTCATTCTTCCTTATAGCTCCAGGAACTTATTTATTTTCAGTGATTGTAGGGGGAAATAATGGTTCATTATTATTGATTGCAATTATCTGGATTGTTGCAGGACTATTTTATATTGTTGGTTTCAAATTGCATCTGAGTTATTATAGGAATGACAAAGGCCGAAAGATAGTTTTTAATGAAAATTCGAATATTATAATCAGAAACATTTCTGGAAATTATTCATTCAGAAAAGAAGACATTGAATCCATTACAAATCATCAATCTGGATTAAATAATCAAACTCCATGGAATGATTATGAATTCTCAGTTTTTAAACTTAAAAATGGTGACGAGATTATAATTACTTGTTTACTTTTGGACTTTGATACAATAATAAAAAGATTCCCAAACAGTTTTTTGATTAGGAAAAAGCATTTTATTGCTTCACTGGATCATAAATAATCAATTACTGCAACTAACAGCCATTGCTATAAATTGGCGGTTTTGTTTTATGTAGAAACATTTGGGGTTTGTGGAAATTTGGTTCTTCGCAACTATATTCGTGATGATTGGCGCCAACTAGTACCACAAAAATGAAGGAAGGAAAACTCGATAAAGACGAAAATCAAGCAGAACTTACGAAGTATCGAGACTTGGTCTTGGCGACACTAGACTATTACCTTGAGAACAAAGTAATGCAAATCAAGAGTGCAGACTTTGACTCCGATGAACATTATAAAGGACTTAAAATACAAACAGCAGAACATTTTCAAAAAGGTAGGCTGACCAAGCTAAAACAATGGTTTCGTGACTTGACTGAAATGCAAGTAGAAACAGGTGACTTAAAATTCAACAAGTATCTGCAAGACAAAACCAAGTATGATATTGACATTTTTAACTCCTATATCCAACGTATTGACAAGTTAGTTGAGAAAGGAAAAATCGCTACAGACAATCAATTTTACGACATCAATAGGATGGTTAACCAACTTTGCCAAACCGAACCAGTTGACCATAAAAAAATAGAAATACTAAACAAACTTTTGAGCGAATATGAACAACGAAAATCACAAAAGAGAAGAAAGCCGACCACATGATAGACGCTTTGCAAATAAGCGGGTGGTGTGCATAAATAACGCCTTGTGCTTCCTATCAAGTTCAGTTCTGGCAGACAACTTAGTGCTTCGGAATCCGCTTCTTAGTTAAGCCGCAAAACAAATTGCGTCTTTTTGAACCTTTCTGCGTGATACCATTTAACAAAGTAATTACCTTACAAAAATGACGAGCGAAGTAAACTTGATATGGACAGAATTTCACAAGGAATTGAAAGCCTTTATCCTTAATAAAACACGGAATGCGGCAGATACAGACGACATCTTGCAAGAGGTGTTTATCAAAATAATAAATAATATAGATAAAATAAATCAGGCGCAAAACACGCGGCAATACTTGTATGGCATGGTAAGAAACGCTTTGAATGATTATTTTAGAAAAAGAAACCACAACCTTGACCTTTCAGAAATAGAAGAAATTATCTCAGAAGAAGAAACTCAAAGCTTGAATAAAACCATTGGAGAATGTTGCGTGAAACCTTTTATTCAGAAGCTGGCGCCAAATTATAGAGATGCTTTATTGATTACAGAATTTCAAAACATATCACAAAAGGAACTGGCTCAAAAATTAAATATATCATACTCTGGCGCCAAATCGCGGGTGCAGCGCGGTAAAGAAAAATTAAAAGAACTTATCCTTAACTGTTGTTTGGTTCAGACCGATACTTACGGAAATGTATTAAATGGAGAGGATAAAGATTGTGCTTGCTCCTAATTCTTGCGTCTTTTTTGAGGCAAGTGCGTGTTACTATCAAATGGCGAATTTGCCACCAAATAAAAATAGTAATATGAATACAGAAACCAAAAAATCGAATGACAACATTTCAAATGAAAATGTTGAAGGAGCTTGTTGTGCAAACAACTCCGCCTGTTGTGCAACTGAAGGTGAAGGAACAAACAACGACAAATTTAAATGTTGTGTAACCACCACAACCACTACTACCACAAGTTGTTGCTGCTAATTATATTGTACCCTAAAACCTTGTTTTTAGGGTCCAATTGTTTTATGCTAATCCTTAGCCCTTCATGAGCCTCAGCACTTTTTCAACATCTTCTGGAGTGTCAATACAATGGCTATCGTAAGCGGTCTGAACCAACTTAATTTTGAAGCCATGCTGCAACCAGCGCAACTGCTCTAAGCTTTCGGCATTCTCTAAATTTGAGGGAGCCAATTGCGTGATAGATTTTAATATATCTGCTCTATAAGCATACAATCCTACATGCCTAAAATAAGGAAAATGTTGATGCCATTCCTTTTCATCAACCCCTTTGATAAACGGAATCACCATTCTGCTAAAATACAATGCCTCGTTGTTTTGGTTCAGAACGATTTTTACCTCTCCTCTATCAAACAAAATCTCGTGGCTATTTACTGGAATCATTTGTGTGGCCAATTCGCTGTGACCATCACAAACACTGGCTAATTCATCTATTTGATTGGGATGAATAAAGGGTTCATCGCCTTGGATATTGATGATATAATCGAAAGCCTCTCCGCATAATTGGAGTGCTTCAAAACACCTATCGGTACCACTTGGATGATCTGCTTTGGTTATCACCACCTCGCCGCCAAAACTTTGAACATGTGTTGCAATGCGTGCATCATCTGTGGCAACTACTACCCTACTTAATGATTTGGCCAATTTAGCCTGCTCATACACACGCTGAATCATGCTTTTGCCTTCAATATCTATTAGCGGTTTGCCAGGAAAACGGGTACTTGCAAAACGAGCGGGTATTATGCCAATAATTTTCATGTATTTTACGTTGAACTGCAAATATACAATAAACCAGAAAAGTGAGAGTTTACTATTTTGCCTAAATTGCCTAATCTTGCATGATGAAAATGAAACTAAGCCTCTTGATGTTAACCTGCCTACAATTAGTTGTAAATGCACAGGTGTACGAAAATAAGATTTACGATGCGAGGGTTCAAACTGTATTATTTAACAAGGCTGGAACTGAAGATCGCTATCCCATTATTTCTTTGAATAGTCAGGAGGTACTGAAATTGAGCTTTGATATTTTTGGCAATCAATCAGAAAACCTACAATATACTTTTATTCATTGCGATGCCAATTGGAACCCCACCAAGCTTAACCAAAATGAGTATTTGCAGGGCATGACCTTCGACAATATTACTGATTTTGGCTTTTCTACCAACACATATGTAAAGTACGTTCATTACAATATTTTTATTCCCAACGACAATATGAAGCCGCGCATTGCGGGTAACTATGTGGTGAAAGTTTTTAGAAATTTTGACGAGGAAGACCTGTTGTTTACGCGCAGGATGATGGTATTGAATAGTTCGGCTCCTATTGAAGGTTTGGCCCGACCAGCTTCCTTGGCGGAATACAGGTTTACCAAGCAGGAGGTAAGTTTTGCGGTGGGTATTAACCCTACACAAATTGTAAACCCTATGCAAGATGTAAAGGTGGTAATTATGCAAAATAGCAGGTGGGATAATGCCATCACCGGACTAACACCCCAGTTTATGTCGAACAACAAACTAGATTATTCTTACCTAGATAAAACCCTTTTTAATGGTGGCAATGAGTTTAGGTTTTTTGATATTAGACAATTGAGGCAATTCTCTACCAATGTGCGCAGCAAGCGCACCGACACTGTGGTACACGTTATTCTGAATATAGAGGAGAGCAGAGGTGCCAGTCAGTATTTTAACTATTTAGATTATAACGGCAAACGCATTGTTCAAAACAAGGAAGGCATAAACACCGATTTGGATGGCGATTATGCCTATGTGAATTTCTATTTATCTTCTACCATGGGAGTTCCTCCAGATGCAGAAGTGTATGTATTTGGCGAGTTTACCGACTGGCGTTTGGTGCCAGAATACAAAATGTATTTTAATAAATCTCGACAACGTTACGACTTAGAAGTGCCATTAAAACAAGGCCGCTACGAGTATTGTTATGCCATTAAAAACGAAAAAGGAGTGGCAGATGAAACAAGCTTAGAAGGCAATCATTTTCAAACAGAAAATGAGTATGTGGTATTGGTCTATACCAAAAACCTCCAATTTCATTATGATGAATTAATTGGAGTAAGGAAATTTTCTACCACTGCCCCCTAATTGCCTATTGCAATTATTTATATTTTTCGTACCAACTAAATTTACTTTCAATAATATTCTCCTTTTCACTTTTAATAAAGTTTAAAAAAGAAATGGAAACAGGAGAATGTTTCTTCCCTTTGAGCCAAATTAAACGCCATGTGGTTTTAATAGGCAAACCTTTGAAGGGGATAATTTGTAAATCGCCATTTTCAAGTTCATTTTTAATCCCAATTAAGGGCATAATGGAACAGCCTAAATCGGCCAGCAATGCCTGTTTTACTGCTTCATTTGACGTGAGCTCCATTTTCTTAGCCACAGATATGTTTTGCCGACTTATAAACTGCTCCATTGTTTGTCGCGTTGCAGAACCCTTCTCTCTAAAAATTAAAGGTAACTCCTTAAATAAATCCTTTGATTTATGCTCCTTTCCAAATTTCCTATGTGAGCTCGCCACAAGAAATAGGTTATTCTTGAGCAACTCCAGTTTTTCAATGTTTAAATTATCTGGCAAAATGGATACCAGGGCAAAATCCACTTCATTTTTACCCAAGCTATCCATTACCTTATCCCTATTGGTTACATCCATCAACAAATCAATGCCTGGATGTTGTTTCATAAAATCGGCTAGAAAAAATGGCATAACATATTTACCAGTAGAAACTACCGAAATTTTTAACCTACCCGTCAGTTTTCCCTTATAAGCCAAAGTCTTATTATTGATCACATAAAGTTGATTGATAATACTCTCTATTTCCCCAGCTATTTCTTTACCAAAGTCGGTAATAAAAATTCTTCTTCCCACCACTTCCGTTAATGGAATATCAAACTGATCTTGAAAATTCTTTAGCTGAATAGACACAGCAGGTTGGGTTAAATGTAATTCCTCCGAAGCTTTTGTGATGCTTTCTGTTTGAACAATTTTGAGGAAAATCTGTAATTGGTTTAAAGTATAATTCATAATTAATTTTTATGCAATTCATTGCGAATATAAATATAAATTATTGAAAAAGCTTGTTCATTTTTGCCACCCGAATCAGAAACATACATATATCA
Organism: Bacteroidia bacterium; assembly: GCA_044370475.1. GTDB lineage: Bacteria > Bacteroidota > Bacteroidia > UKL13-3 > UKL13-3 > B1. The sequence goes on along the minus strand of JBILVK010000009.1, from coordinate 42,916 downwards.
ATAAATGGGAAACAAACTTTTTATCATCTGTCCGTTTTCAGGACTAGAGCACTTTTTAAGAACAAAATACGGCGAGGATGTATTTTTTCTTACTTATTCTGCCTCTATCCTGCAACACAACGACTATGAATACATCACTGAGCTAAGGCAATTTATTCTGAGAGAAAAAATCAAAAGCATCACCTTTGTAAATGACATCTCATGCAGGTTTATTAAGCAAGTTATTCAACAAAAGCAGAAATTTGGATTAGCCTCAGAAAGCACCTTAGAGGAGCTTTACATAGAACATTATTTTTCTGAATTTAAAGACAAATCCATGTTGGATCAGACCTACAATTTGGCTAAATTAAATGTAATGAAACAGGTTCATGAGTGCCTACAATCAAGCATTATTGGCAAAACCATTGAGGAGAACGCCATAAAAGTGAAAGGACTCATCTGCTCAAAAATCACACGTTCTATTGCCGACATAAACATAACAGATAAAAAACAACATGAATTACAGCTTACTTATTGATAACTTAACGAATCCAGCCTTACTTTTTTTCGTCCTAGGAATTGTTGCAGTTTATTTAAAAAGCGACTTAGAAATACCCCAAAACTCATCTAAATTTATTTCTCTTTACCTGCTATTTGCCATTGGATTTAAAGGGGGACAAGAGCTCTCACATGAGACTTTTACTGGAGAAATAGCTTGGTCGATGCTCTTTGGAATAGTCATCTCTTCAATCATACCACTTTATACTTTCTTTATCTTAAAAAAGAAATTATCCATATTCGATTCGGGCGCAATTGCCGCTGCCTATGGTTCTGTAAGCGCGGTTACCTTTGTAACAGCAGCCTCTTTTTTAGAATCACAACAATTATCACTGCACGGACACATGGTGGCCATCATGGCGCTTATGGAATGGCCGGCTATCATTGTTGGCCTATTGCTCATTTCCATGTACAATAAAGAAGAGCAATCCAAGATCAATAAAACATCGGTCATAAAACATTCCTTTACCAATGGAAGTGTATTGCTTATCATGGGAAGTTTAATTATAGGTTTTGTAGCAAGTGCAAAACATGCAGAAGGAATAAAGCCTTTTACCAACGATCTATTTAAAGGATTCCTTGCTATTTTCTTGCTCGACCTTGGCATTACCAGTGGCAGAAAACTAAAAGCCTTCTTCTCTTTTGGCTGGTTCCCCTTGCTTTTTGCCATCTTCATCCCATTGATTAACGGCTGCATTTTTGCCTTCTTAAGCAAGTACGTAACACAAGAACTAAGCAATAGGTTTATGTTTGCCATATTGGCTGCAAGTGCCTCTTATATTGCAGTACCCGCCGCCATGAAAATCTCGGTGCCAAAAGCCAATCCCGGATTGTTTTTACCCATGGCCTTAGCTGTTACTTTCCCCATCAACATCACCATTGGCATGCCCATCTATTTTTTAATTGTTCAAAGCTCCTAATTCTGCAGCAAGGCAATAAACTAAACGCGGGTAAACCTATTTATGTTTGAACCTAATAAAGCTCCTAATTCTGCAGCAAGGCAATAAACTAAACGCGGGTAAACCTATTTATATTTGAACCTAACAAAGCTTCTAATTCTGCAAGAAGCCAGGTTGCTTCTCCCAAATCCCATTTTTCCAAATAAGGTAATCAAAAGTGCCATCGGGAAAATAATGCTCAAAAAAGGCAGCATTAGAAGGCTTATCTGGCACTATGTTTTCAAAAATTAGATACTTCCGCTTTTCATCATAGCGCAGCGCCATGGTTGCTTGGTTATTAAACTCAAACACCATTCTATAAAATTTATTCTTACGTTTTAAATCAAAAACCGGCGCGCCAAAACGTGGCTCACCATCCACAAAATAAAGCACCTCCCCAACTTTACGATTGGTGTTCGACCCAGCACCATCCCAACCTAAAAGCGTATAATAATCCTTTTTGTTAAAAGTGGTTTTGATAATTTTATAATACGTAGCACCAAACCAATGGTTGGCATCTACCGTAACAAACAAAAAATTATCTATGCTATCGCTCCTATCAATTAAAGGATAAAAGTTTGAATAGATTTCCTGTTTTTTATTCAGCTTGGCAAGCTTTTCAGGATTCATTTGAATTACGCCAAAATACCTAAACTTCTCATCGTTGGTGGCCACATTCCAAGTAAAAATTCTAAACAAATCATCTGGCGAATGCAGAATCATCAAGTTCTTTAAAGAATCAAAAGGATAGTAATAAGAATTTTGCACCCTCAATGCACGCGCCATTTGCCTAATAAAATTCTTGCCCGAAGTAATGCGCGTATCCTCATCAAAACTTCTCACCATATTATAACTTAAACCACCCAATCTGATCTCATAATCGCGCAATGTATCAAGGCTCAAAGAATCTATCTTCTGTGCATTTGCAAAAATTGTCGACAACAAAAAGGCAATTAAAATTAGTTTGGTTCTCATCTTTATCTTATGAATTGCTTACAAAGAAACGAAGTAATGTCAAAAAAAATACTTCAATCCATAAATCCCAGAATATTTTAGCAAATCCAAGGACATTTCTAAGGAAACATACCCAATTTCTCCCAGCCAAAAAATATCCTCTTATAAAAGGTTATGTATAAAAAAATAATTCTGTCCGAACCAATACATCCATGAAAAGGTTTTGCCTAAAAATATACATAGCCTTGAACCCTCATAAATCAACGGACATCATTAAAATACGAGCACTAAGCTATTTTATAACAACTACATTTAATAGCTGCAACAAATTTATTTATGCTAAAAAATTTGCTTTGGTTCAGACCGAAAAAAATCTTGTCACAACTTAAAGAAAACTAAGAAAAAGAAAACGGTATTCAAAGAAGCTAATCAAATGCAGGACTGTAAAAAACGCTTTGGTTAAGACCGAAAAAAACACCTTGCTATTCCAAAGAATTAAGCCAAAAAAACACTTTGGTTTATACAAAGAATCTTTGCCTAACAAAAATAAATGAAAGCTTAAAAAAATAAGGACCTCAAACAAAAGACCCTTACAAACAAAAAAAGCAAGGAGCCTAAACCCCTTGCTTGTATAAAATTCGCAACAAAAATGAACTTGCTACTATAAAAATCTACTTCACAGCTTCAATCACAATGGCAGAAGCACCGCCACCACCATTGCAAATACCGGTTACGCCATAACGCTTGCCTTCTTGCAACAATTCATGCACCAAGGTAACCACAATGCGTGAACCAGAACTTCCCAATGGGTGACCCAAAGCCACAGCACCACCGCGCGGATTTACCTTTGCAGCATCTAATCCTAACAATTGCATATTCACCAATCCCACTACAGAAAAGGCTTCGTTTAACTCATAAAAATCGACATCTTTAGCATCTACACCAGCCATTTTCAAAGCCTTAGGAACGGCCAAAGCAGGCGCTGTGGTAAACCACTCAGGCGCTTGCGCTGCATCTGCAAATCCTATGATTTGAGCCAATGGTTTTAATCCCAATTCCTTCACCTTATCTTCACTCATCAACACCAATGCACTTGCACCATCATTTAATTTAGAAGCATTGGCAGCTGTAATGGTTCCTTCTTTTTCAAAAGCAGGCTTCAAAGTTTTTAACTTATCAAAATTAACTTTGGTATACTCTTCATCTACACTCACCACAATTGGATCTTTTCCTCTCACTGGAATCTCAACAGGTACTATCTCATCTGCAAACGCATTCTTAGCATAAGCAGCCTGCGCACGTGTATAACTTTCGATAGCAAAAGTGTCTTGATCTTCTCTGCTAAATTTATAATCTCTTGCACACATTTCTGCTGCATTGCCCATGTGGTAATCTTTGTAAACATCCCACAAACCATCTTTCACCATGCCATCTATCACGCTGCCATGACCCAAACGGTAGCCATTTCTAGCCTTATCTAAATAGTACGGAATATTGCTCATGCTTTCCATACCACCTGCAACCACCACATCGTTAATGCCCATCATCACAGATTGAGCGGCCAACATAATGGCTTTAGAACCAGATGCACAAACCTTGTTAACTGTGGTTGAAGGCACCGAATTTGGAATGCCAGCGCCCAACATGGCTTGGGTGGCAGGAGCCTGACCCAATCCGGCAGAGATCACATTGCCCATATAAACTTCTTGAACCATTTCTGGCGAAATACCTGCTTTTGCCAAAGCACCTTTAATGGCAATAGAACCCAATTGAGGAGCAGTTAAAGCAGCCAAACTACCATTAAACGCGCCAATTGGCGTGCGAACTGCAGATACGATATAAACTTTTTTCATGCGAAATAAACTTAAATTAAGTGCGGCAAATGTAAGATTCGTACCTTTCCGAACAAATCATTTTAATGGAAAGAGCTTTTCTATACGGCGATCTACTTTTCGAAACCATTCTTTTTTGCAATGGCCAAGCGCCCCATATTGCCCGTCATTACAGGCGTTTAGCGCATTCTGCCAGCATCCTAAAAATGGACCTTTGTGGGTTAAATGAGGAAAAATTTAACACAGAAATTTACACGGCCGTACAAGAATTTCAAAGCAAAAACGCCAATTCTAACACCCTCCGCATCCGTTTTGTCCTCTTTCGCCAGTCAGAAGGCTTCTACCTCCCAAATTCCAATGCCACAAGTTTCAACATTTCCATCTTTCGGTTCGAACCAAAAACGCCCGTGGAGCCTATTAAAATGGGCATTTACGAGGAGCAACGCAAGGCACCCGGACCATTGGCAAACCTTAAAACAGGCAATGCACTCGTTTACGTGATGGCCTCCCTTTGGGCCAAAGAAAATGCTTACAACGATGCCCTCATCCTCAACACCAATGGCGAAATTATCGAAGCCACTTCCAGCAATATATTTTGGCAAAAAAACGGCGCTTGGTTCAGCCCGCCCCTTGCCGCTGGATGTGTTGCCGGCATAGGTCGCCAACTCTTTATGGAACAACACCCCGTAACCGAAAAAACCTGCACCGCCCAAGACCTATACACCGCAGACACCTGCCTCCTCACCAACGCCCTCACCCCCCAAACTCCCTTTAAACTAGTCTAATTTTAGTCCATAGACCATGGACCTTTGCCCCACTCCACCACACGCGGCAAAGCCGCCCCCTCACCCCACAATGCCACCGGGCCCACCTCAACCCGTACGGACAGGTCGCGACCTGTCCTATATCCGAATGAAAGCCAATCCCCCTACCACCACTTAGGCGTGCTAGTGAAATATTGAACGGTAGTGCCACAAGTTCTTGTATATTCAAAATAGAAATAGGTGGATTGATAAATTTCTCCACTTCCCGCATAACTGCAACCTGAAATTGTTTGAGGAGCCACATTATAATTTACAGCCTGTGTATTCCTACCATATACAGTGGCCGCAAGCGTAATGCTATCTTTACCAAAATTAAATATAGAAAATTGATTATTAGAGATTGCACCTACAGTACAAACAAATGGCCCTTGCATTTCTAAAGGAACTCCTGAACTATTTCGTAGCGAATCAATATAGGTGTATGTTCCTTGGGTACTCGCTAATGCTAGAACCTGAATGTTTAAATTTTGGATTGCCTTTGTTCCATTGCCAGAAGTGGCAATTAAATTGATTGGATATATGCCAGGAGGGGTTGACACTGTTGTATGCACAGTTAGGGTATCTATAAAATCCAACTGCTTGCCCGCACCAGAATGGCTAATGGTCATACCTGCCGGCAATGCAGAATTTGAAAAGGTGATTGCCTCACGATCGCCACATAGATAATTTAAACTGTAAACCCCATTCTTTGACTCTCCTTGTGCAAATTGTAGTGTGCTTTGAGAAAACATTTTCTGATAAGTAAACACATTCACACCCCCGCTTTTCTCTGCATAAAGTGCATAAGGTACACTCATCAATTGTGTGGTGCTCATCACCACAAAGGCTGTTCCTCCTTGTGGGTCAAGCTCCACTTTCACAAAATAGGGACCATTTCCCCAATTAATTCCGCTAAAGGATCCACTTACTAAAGTTCCTTTTCCAATAGCAAAATTTACCAATCCATTTTGGTCACTGCTTACAAGATGGGTTTCTGTGTAAGCACTCGCACCAGTTATGGTTCCTTGCAATAAACTAATTCTAAAATGTACAGATTGATTGGCCAAAATTACACCGCTCGAATTGCGCACAACGGCTTGGTAATTGAATCCTTGAGGTGATTGTGCAAAAATACTTTGCACGCTTATTGCTATGAATATGCTAATAGCAACAAAAAATTTAACTGCTTTCATTTGGCTTTATTTTTTAATGATTTTATAGGTCCTAATCTTATCTTGAATACTTATTTGAATTAAATATGCTGCGGCAGGAAGCTCCCGAAAACTAACTTGAAACTTGGCCGTTTCAATCTTTTCTTGCTGTATAACCCTACCATGAATATCCGTTAAGGTATAGCTGCCTTTTGAGATATTTTTTTCATTTAAATCAACCAACAATAAGTCTGAAGTTGGATTTGGAAAAATTGAAATAGAAGAAGAACTAAGTTCATCCATAGAGGTAATGCTTAAGGTTCTGGGGTGAAACCCCTGTGCAAGCTCTATACCTCCATTCGACCCTGTTTTGGTAATGGGTTCACCAACAGACCAGCTAAGTTGCGCCGTTCCATTTGATACCGAATTGCCCGCGCTTCCAATCATTTGCTGAGTTTTAGTTTGCCCCCACAACACAAATGAAATGAAGGATAGATAAATTGTTAAATAATGTTTCATAATAATTGCTAATTAATAAAGATAGGATGGATAAAGACAAGCGAAGGTTGCAATGAGTAATAATTGTCCATAGTCCATGGACCATAGTCGATAGTACCTTTGTGGTTTAACTAGAGAAGTTTTAATTGTTTGACCAAAGTCCAAAAACCTTGGGGACCATAGCCCATCGCAGCTTTTTGTGCAAGACTGCAACTACACTGCGCGCTGCAAAGCCGCGCCAATACCCGCATACCACCACCCCGCTCCATCACACGCGGCAAAGCCGCGCAAAAACCCGCACCCCACAATGCCACCGGGTCCACCTCAACCCGTAAGGACAGGTCGCGACCTGTCCTCCTTTTGAATGAAAGCAAATCTCCCTATCTTCGCCCCCGTATGAAAAAATCTATCTTCACCATCCTCCTTTGCACCGTGACCCTTTTCTTCCAAAGTCACAAAACAGACGAAGGCATGTTCCCCTTGTCTGAAATGAAAAACATCGACCTAAAAAAGGCCGGATTAAGAATGGAACCCTTGGCCCTATACAACCCAAGCGGAATTAGCCTTGTAGACGCAATTGTGCGCGTAGGCGGTTGCACAGGCTCTTTCGTATCAAACGATGGTTTAATGGTAACCAACCACCATTGTGCATTTGGCTTTGTGGCTGCCATGAGCACTATAGAAAACAACTACATAAAAAATGGCTACTTAGCCAAAGATAGAGCACAAGAAGCACAAGCTAAAGGACTCGTTTGCAAAATCACTGCTAGCTATGCAGATGTGTCTGATCAAGTATTACAAGGCACTCAAAGCACAGACGATCCACTAAAAAGATTGGCCATTATTGCTGCTAACACCAAAAGAATTACAGAAGAAGAAAACAAAATAAACAAAGGTTTGCAATGCGAAATATCAGAAATGTTTACCGGCAAAACTTATGTTTTATTTAGATACCAATTGCTAAAAGATGTACGCATAGTTTATGTTCCTGCACGCAGCATTGGCGAGTATGGCGGCGAAAAAGACAATTGGGTATGGCCACGCCACAGCGGCGATTTTGCCTTCTTACGTGCCTATGTAGCACCAGATGGTACTGCCGCAGATTACAGTCCAAACAATGTTCCGTTTAAGCCAAAAAAATTCTTAAAAATCAACGTCAATGGTATTAAAGATAACGACTTCGTTTTTATCCTAGGTTACCCGGGCAGGACCTTTAGAAACCAACCAGCAGCCTTCTACAAATACCACGAAGAATACATGCTTAAATATGTAAGCGATTTGTACGATTGGCAAATCAATAAAATGGAGGAAATGGGCAAAGGCAATGAGCAGGTGCAAATTAAATATGCAGGTAAAATTAAATCATTGGCCAATACAACCAAAAACTACAAAGGCAAATTACAAGGCTTTAGAAGAGTGGGCCTCACCCAAAAGAAATTTGCAGAAGAACAAGAAATGCAAAAATTTATTGAGGCCGATCCAAGTCTTAAAAAACAATTTGGAACCGTGGTACCAGAGATAAACAACTTATACGAAGAAGTAATTGCAAATGCACCAAGAAATCTGTTTTTTGATTATGTTTATTCGGTTGCACCTACCTTACAAATGGCAGCAGCAATAGACAATTACAAAGAAGGATACAACATGATTAAAGACAATCAAGAAAAGCAATCTTACTTATCGTCTCAAGTCCCTAAACTAAAAACAATTTTTGCGCGATTACATGCTCAAATGGACCCAGAATTAGAGATTCCAGCTATCCTAAAAATGTTTAATGATGCATATCAAAACAACAATAACAATAAGGTAAAAGCTGTGGAGGACTTCTTTAAAAAATACCCAACAGAAGCAGCTCAAGTGAAATATTTAAAGGGCATTTACGGCAAAACAAAATTAAACAACAAAGACTTTATGCTAAAAACATTAGCAGATAGTTCTGCTGATTTTACTAAAATAAACGACGGACTTACTTCTCTATGTAATCAAATAAATGTTGAGTTAAACTACTTTGATCAACAAGACAAAGTAAGAGAAGGAAAAATGAACGGACTATTGGCTAAATACGCAGATGCAAAAAGCGCTTTCAAACAAAAACAATTCATTCCAGATGCCAACGCAACCTTACGTTTCACCTATGGATATGTGCGCGGTTATTATCCAAATGATGCAGAATATAACAAACCTTTTACCACCCTTAAAGGCGTTATAGAAAAGGAAGACAATGTAGATTACGAACTATTACAAGTAGTGAAAGACCTATACGCAGCAAGAGATTTCGGCAATTTTATTCACCCAGATCTGAACGATTTACCCGTAAACTTCTTATACAACTTAGACACCACCGGTGGCAACAGTGGCAGTCCAGTATTAGATGCTGACGGTAGTTTGGTAGGTGTTAATTTCGACCGTGCCTATACCGCCACCATCAATGATTATGCTTGGAACGAAGCATATAGCAGAAGCGTTGCTGTTGATATTCGTTATGTATTATGGACCATTCAAAAAGTGGCCAAATCGCAATCGCTCATGAACGAATTAGGCTTATAAAAACATGCGCATTGTATTTCTAGGAACACCAGATTTTGCCGTAGCCTCTCTTAAAGCTATTGTTGAAGCAGGTTACAATGTAGTTGGCGTTATCACCATGCCAGATAAACCTGCTGGCAGAGGCATGCAATTGCAGCAATCTCCTGTAAAGCAATATGCCCTACAACAAGGCTTACATGTAATGCAACCAGAAAAGCTGCGCGACCCAGCATTTATTGAGGAACTCAGAAGTTTAAAGGCAGACCTGCAAGTGGTAATCGCCTTTAGAATGCTGCCCGAAATTGTGTGGAATATGCCACCTCTTGGCACCATCAATTTGCATGCCTCCCTCCTGCCAGATTATCGCGGCGCTGCACCCATCAACTGGGCAATTATCAACGGCGAAATCCGCAGCGGCGTGAGTACTTTTTTCCTCAAACATGAAATAGATACCGGCGATATTTTGTTAAGTGAAGATTGTCCCATAAATGAAGAAACCACAGCCGGCGAACTACACGATACCCTTATGAATCTAGGCGCAAAAGTCATGCTAGATTCGCTCAAAAAAATAGAAAGCGGACATACGCAAGGCACGCCACAGGCAAGTAATTCCACCAAATTTGCCCCAAAAATATTCAAACCACATTGCCTCATTCATTGGGATCAACCAGGCCAAAAAATCATCAACCTCATCAGAGGCATGAATCCATATCCAGCGGCCTACACCCAATTAAGCGGCAAGCAAGTAAAAATATTCAAGGCTCGGTTCGAACCAAACCCTGATGCAGCAATGCCTGGCAACATAAGCAGCGACCAAAAGACTTACCTTAAAGTGGCGTGTATAGATGGCTATATCTACCTCCTCGATTTGCAAATGGAATCTAAAAAAAGAATGCGGGTGGAGGAGTTCCTGCGCGGATTTAAATTGGTGGAATGAAACGGGCATGCTACTTCCTAATGCTATTGCCACATCTGCTTTTTGGACAGTATTCATCGGTTCAAGAGAAACCTGCCTTTGTGCATGAACTCAAAATAAACTATACCTATCTGGGCACTGGAATCATACAGTTGCAGTATGAAAAAATGAATCAACCCAACAGATCCATCAACTGCTATCTTTCCTATATAGATTTCCTCTTTCAAGGAAATTTAGTGGGCTTCCACGGCGCCTTTGGCGTAAAAAACTACTTTACACCAGAAAAGCCAAACAGTTTTTACATAGAGCCTTCTGTGGGTTTCTTGTACCTAGAAGACAGATATTATTATGAAAAATATACCACGCCAAGCTTAGCTTTGGTGCTAGGTAGAAAAGCAGTAATTGCAAAAAGAGTTTCTTTAGAATTCTATTTGGGTCCAAGCCTCAATTTTGGTTTTATAAAAAATGGAACACAATCCAGCCAAAAACTAAAGGATTGGTTTGGACCAATTAACGGAATTTTTATGCGCACAGGTTTAACAATGGGCTACAAATTTAATTAACATGAAAAGAATATTTTTCATACTAATTACAATATGCTTTTTGACAGTGGCTATGGGTCAGGTTACAAAAATGAGCATACCCGATTTACCCAAAAATAATGCCATAAAAATTAGCCTATTAAGTCCCATTGCTGCTACCCTAAATCTCAGCCACGAATACAAGTTAAACTCCTTTTGGAGCCTTCAAAATGGACTCGCCATAACTTCATTGAAACTTACCGATACAGACCAAAAATCATATGGTTTCGAGGGCTTTCAATACAGCTTAGATATTAGAAAATATAGGAAAAATAAAATAGATTGGAATGGCTGGTACCACCAATTCTTTTTGCGTTACGCACAATATACCTACCACAATTACCGCCAAGATTCAATTACCCAAAACAAAGTAATCCAACTCAAAGAAGATTTACATGGCATAAATTTGGGCTATGCATTTGGCTACCAAAAAGTCTTTCAAAACAAATACATCATAGATTCCTATGTGGGTTACTATTTAAGCATACCCACTTTTTACAGCGCCAATTTAAGTGAGGAAACCATATTAAAATACAAGCTAAATAGCCTCAAAGAAAACCCTATCACCAGCACAGCCGGACTAAGAATTGGACTCAAAGTAGGGTATCTGTTTTAAATACCCACAGCCATTTTTAACTGCGTATAAACTTTGTAACCCTTGCTTTTTTCGCCACTCACCACCTGCGATAAAACAGATTCCATTAATCCATTTAACTTTAACGGAGTAGCAATATCTTTCACATGATCAAAATCTATCTGCTCTTTTAACGACACAAAAGTATAACCAATATACACTCCTGGTTCGTAAATAATAACACATTGCTCTTTGTAATTTCTGCCCTTACCAACAATATAATTAGCCTTTTTCTCAGCAGTTAATTGGTCAAAAAACAGTTGTGCCTTGGCATTATACGCTGCCGCATTTTCATTCACCAAACAATAGCCATCACATATCTCGTGTTTCACATGAAGGCATTCGCCTTTGTTGGTCTGACTATTGCACAACTTCGGACAAAGTCCGTACTCGCTTATCAAGGAATTTACATAATCAATGGCAGCTGCATGTGTGCCAAAAGTTACCAAAGCCTTTTGGTCTTTACGCACCTTATCAATGCCAAATCGTATTTTATTGTTCTGATCCAAATAATCAAATAAGCCATACACCGTTTGCACTTTCTTTTGCGCCCTATTTTCATCTGGCCATAGACGCCTAATCTCATGACTCTCCAACAAAATGGCTAAGAGCTCATTGCCCGTAGCGGTATGACCAAAGCCATAAACATCACGCATAAAATTTTGCTTCTGCTTACCCTTTAAATCGCCCCCAAAATGAGAAGCAACGCGCGATCTAATATTCTTTGCCTTACCAACATAAACGGCAAGTCCATGCTCATTCACAAAATAATAAACACCAGGAGCCTTTGGCAATTTCTCAAAATCCGACTTGCTTACATTCGGAGGCAAAACCTGCTCCTTGGAACCACGCTTCAAAGAATCCTCAATATGATTTTCAGTATCATGACGCTTTAAGTACTCAAACAACTTTACTGTAGCCAATGCATCCCCACCTGCTCTATGCCTATTCTCTAATTTGATACCTAAAGCAGCACAAATATTTCCTAAGCTATAACTTCTGTATCCAGGAACAATTTTTCGGCTCAGCCTAACGGTGCAAAGCTTCTTCACCTGCAAATCATAGCCCTTTTCTGCAAGTTGATTCTTAATAAAACTGTGGTCGAAATTTACATTATGGGCAATAAAAATATTTCCATTTAACAAGGCATAAATTTGCGCAGCAATGTCGGCAAATTTGGGAGCATGCTCAACCATCTCATTGCTTATACCCGTAAACGCTTGTATATAGGGAGGTATCATCATTTCGGGATGAACCAAGGACTCATAGTGATCTATTACCTTCTCTCCATCATGCACAAATACCGAAATCTCGGTAATGCGATTCTGGGTGGCATGGCCCCCTGTTGTTTCAATATCTACAATTGCGTACACGAGGCAAAAATAAAAGCTAGCACGTTAGCAGCCCAGATATTTTATACACTATTTACAGCGGAGGTTTTAAAAAGTAGACTACTAGCCAATATAAAGGCTACGCATAGAAACAGAGCCTAAATCAATGCTTTCATTAAAAAACTCCACAGTATCCTGCTTGTCTTTTAAAGCCAATGTATATAACAAAGGCAAATAATGTTCATTGGTTGGGATAGATAAAGTAGCAATAGTTCCCAATCCTTTATACCCTACCAATGGGGCAAAATTTCCATCCAAAATTTTCTCCTTGGCTAAATTATCAAACTCCACAGCCCAATCGGCTGGTACGTTTTCTGGATTCATTCTGCCTAAATTATGAACGATGTTTCCGCTCCCAATAATCAAAACGCCCTTTTGTCGCAATGATTTCAACTTAGCTCCCAATTTAAAATGCTGCTCGGGAGTTGACAAATAATCTAAACTCAATTGAAATGTAGGGATATTGGCATTAGGAAACATAGGCTTTAAAACACTCCAACATCCATGATCTAATCCCCAATCCATGTCCTTACTCACATGCACCCCTTGCATAGCATCGATAGCCTTTTGGGCATAAAAAGGAGAACCTGGTGCAGGGTACTCCACATCAAATAAACTCTTAGGAAAGCCTCCAAAATCATGAATGGTCTTAGGCTTTTGCATAAAGGTAACTTGCGTTCCTCTTGTTTGCCAATGCGCAGATATACACAAAATGGCTTTAGGCTTTGGCAATTTATCACCTATCTCTTTCCATTTTTTATTGTAAGCATTAGGCATAATGGCATTCATGGGATTGCCATGACCCACAAACAAAACGGGCATTTTTACACCATCTGCATCGGTGCCTAAAACCTCTTCTTCAAAGTCTTTTATATTCATAGCGGCAAAAGGAGCTAACATTCCAACTTTTATAAAATCCTTTCTGTTCATGTTGCAAAAATTATTCGCTAAACATTTCGCTTAGTAAGATAATAAACTCCTATAACTGCCACCACAAAATGCATAGGAACTGTTAACAATGCAAAATTCAATGGAGCCTTGCTCCCATCTGGCAATAAAGGTTGAAACGATGGAAATACACTAAACAAGGTAAAACCAATGGAGAGTATCATAAACAGATACCCTCCTTGTTTAAAATTTTTAGCCAAAACAACATAAACCAAAGCACCTAGCAACAAAGGCAAGATAGACGACAATACAACTGCAACGGCAAATCCTTGTGGTAAGCCTGTAATCCCTAGGCTAAACTCAAGAATATACAACCAGGCTATATTTATTCCCGCAGAAATTAATCCGGCTTGAAATGCCACTTTAAGTGATTTAAGATATGTTACTTGGGTTTCTATCATGCTACAATCTTAGCCAATTGTATGTTACAAATCAACTTAACCTCATCACTCACCACAATTCCACCTGCTTCGGTGGTGGCCGACCATTTCAAATTAAAGTCTTTTCTGTTAATGCTTCCGCTTAACTCAAATCCTGCTTTATGATTGCCATATGGATCTGTCATAGTACCATTAAACTCAACAGCCAAGCTCACAGATTTAGTCACTTCCCTTATGCTTAAATCTCCCACCAAAACATACCCACCGTTCGCATTTTTAGTCAAAGAAGTAGAAACAAAAGATAAAGTTGGATAAGCTTCTGCATTAAAAAAATCATCACTTTTTAAATGACCATCTCTTTGCTCATTGTTGGTATCAATGCTATTGATATCCGCACTAAATTTAATTTGAGCTCCTTCAAATTCATCTCCTTCAGTCTCTGCACTAGCTGTAAATGATTTAAATTTACCCGTTACTGTGCTAATCATTAAATGCTTTACTTTAAACTCAATTTCCGAATGCATCGGATCAATTGCCCATTGGTTTTTCATGTTTCTTTATCTTGTTTTTTAGTTAAAATTCTTATACAAATGTATTAACATTATATGTATATACAAATTAAATGAAAAATTTCAATGTAAATCAAACTAAATCAGAAAATTATAATTATATTTTAGCTAAAATTTTCTCTATTTTTTCGGAGGTGAGTGGCTTAGAAATAAAGCCTTTTACTACGTCGTATGATTCCGACATTTGAATGTCGTTTTTGTCGATGCTGGAGGTAAACATAAAAACCGGACAAGTGATAAGGGCATTCGAAAAATCGTTCAAAAAATCCCACCCATTGTAAATCGGCATATTAATGTCTAACAGAATTACAGTATTATCCAAATGCGCTTGGCGAGCTAAATTTTGAATCGCTTCTTTTCCAGAGATAAAAGAATCAATGATAAAATCTTCATTGTGATTCAATAAAATGCGCTGTGTTAAAAACAAAGTGATTTTTTCATCATCCACCAGAATAATTCTTGGCAGCTTTGATTTATCTGAGGTGTCTTGATTCATTTGTTTAACATACAAGCTTAATCAGAAAATTTGATTTTAACAATACAATCGGCATATTCTTACAAATTCAAATTCACAATAGTTACCCCATCGCCACCTAATTCAATGTGTTCATCTGAATAATTGGCCACAAATTTATTTCCCTTTAATTCGGTTCGAACCAATTTTCTTAAGATGCCATAACCTTTGCCATGCACAATGCGCACCTGTTTTATACCCAATAAAATGGCTTCATCCAAAAACTCCTGCATCATGCGCATCGCTTCCTCACCCCTTCTACCAATGATATTTAACTCATGGCTAAATTGCTGCATCTTTACATTCATATCCATGCCATTAGGGGCAGCCCTAACCGCAGCTTTTTTCATGGCAGCATCTACTTTTTCTATTTTATCAATAGCCCAGGTAGTGCGCAAATCACCCATGGCCACCAAGGCCTTGTTCTTCTGCAACTCTACAATTTGCCCAATATTTTCTTGTCCAACCAACCTCACAGAATCTCCTACAGCCAAAACACCAGCAGCACTCATAGCTAATTTACTCTTCCTCTCCTCAACTATATTTTGCTCTTGCAAATCACTCTTTAATCCCTGCAATTCTTCCTTCACTAAATTTCTTGCCTTACGTTGCACCTCACTATCTGCTTGCTTCTCCTTAATCTCACGTATGGTTGCTTCTATCCTACTATTGGCTTCACTCACCAAGGCCAAGGCTTCTTGTTTTGCCTTTTTAATCAGAAGCTTCTTATTGGTTTCAATATCGGTTTTTAAAAGCTCATACTGACTCAAAACTTGCTGTGCTTTTTGTTCTTTTTCAATCGACTTTTGTTTTAAAATTTGAACCTGCTGCTTTTCTTTTTCTAACTCTACCAATAACTCATCAACCTTTCTTTGCTTATCGCCAACTTTGTTTTTAGCGTAGTTAATGATGTGTTGGTTCAGACCAGATTTAACAGCTAACTCAAACGCATAACTGCTGCCGGGTTTACCCAATTCCAATACATACAAAGGCTGCATTTGATCATGATCAAAGAGCATACTGGCATTCTCTAAACCTACATATTGCGAGGCAAAATTCTTGAGGTTACTAAAATGGGTAGTCACAATTCCAAAAGCCCTTTTCTGAGCCAAATGATGTAAGATTGCTTCTGCCAACGGACCACCAAATTGTGGGTCGGTACCCGTACCAAATTCATCTATTAAAAACAAGGTTTTACCATCTGCAAAATCGCAAAAACTTTTCATGCTAAGCAAATGCGAGCTATAGGTACTTAAATCATTTTCGATACTTTGCTCATCGCCAATATCCACCATTATCTCTTTAAAAATTCCCAATTCACTGTGCGATTCGCAAGGAATAAGCAATCCGCATTGCAACATATAATGCAACAAACCTACGGTCTTTAAACATACCGATTTACCACCTGCGTTTGGTCCAGAAATCACTACTATATGTTTCTCTTTGTTGAGCACAATGGTAAGGGGTACAGTTGCCAATCCGGCCTTATCATGACTCAACTTAAGCAATGGATGATACGCTTTCACCAAATGTAAACCTGGATGATTGCTTAAAAGGGGCATATTCGCTTTCATTTCTAAAGCAAGCAAGCCTTTGGCCCTTACAAAATCAAACACGCCAAGTCGCTGCAAATTGCGTTCTAACTCTGGAATCTCAGGCCTAATTTGATCTGTAAGTTCCACCAATATTCGTTCACGTTCGCGTCTATAAGCAATCTGCCATTCGCGCAACATATTGTTCAACTCAAAACACTCTGTGGGCTCAATAAAAACTGTTTGTCCGGTACTCGATTCATCATGCACAAATCCCGGAATATGGCGCTTGTGTTCGGCCAAAACGGGCAATACCAATCTACCTTCTCTTATTGTGATACCTATTTGCTCGGTTAAATAACCTTGGTCGGTAAACTTATCAAACAAACGCTGAATCTTCTTTCTAATCTCCCCTTCTTTCTCATGAATCTTAGAAGAAATTTTGGATAACTCGGGCGATGCATTGGGCCTTAATTTACCTTCTTCATCTATTACCCTATCAATACGCCTAACCACCAAATCGTTGATGATGAGTCCGCCCAAAAGCTCCTCCAATTCTGGGTATTTGGCAGGTCTATCCCTAAAATATCTTGTTACATTGAGAAAAGCTTTTATCACCAATTTAAGCGATTGCAATTCTTCTTCTAAGAGCCAGATGCCTTCAATTTTTGCTTTGTGCAAATAAGCACTCACATCAAAATAATGTTCGTTTGGAAAAGGCGTATCTTGCGTAAGAAGGTCACAAAATTCTTTGGTTTGCGTGAGCATTTTCTCAACAATATCTAAACGGTTGGCAAAGCGCATGCGAGAAACATAATAGCTTCCCATGGGCGATAAACAACGAGCTTCTAGTAACTCACGAATTTGATTGAAACCAATTTTGGTCTCTATGTTTTTTGGAAAAGGCAATTTTTTATCTTTTAATTCTATTTATGGAGCGGGCGCTACACTAACACCACGCGAAAAGGCATCTTTATTATTTAATTCATCTACAACCAAGGTTAACACCGTATCCATTTGCATAGGTATACTTAAATAATAATCAAAACTGGCTTCAAAATCTTCCTTACTTATTTGATGTTTCTCAAAAATAAATTGATCATACCCAGCCAAGGAGCGCTTCAATGAATCGGGAGAAAGTGCTCTAAGCTGTAAACCAGCATCTGCTAGGTGCATATCTGCTAAAACTGCCGCCACATTTTCTCTGCTCATTAAATTACTAGGCTTTGGAACCGATTTTACACCTTCATCTGAACAAGAAATAATTAGCACAAGTAAGAAGAGAAACAGATATTTGAAAAATTTGTTTTTTACCATGATTGCTGCAAATATTCAAAAAATAAACCAAGAAATTGGTAATGCCACCAGATTAATTGCCGTGAGCAAAACAAAACCCGTGGAAGCCGTGCTGGAGGCCTATCAAGCCAATCAACGCATTTTTGGCGAAAACAAAGTGCAAGAAATGGCCAGCAAATATGAGTCGCTCCCAAAAGACATAGAATGGCATTTAATTGGACACTTACAAACCAACAAAGTAAAATACATAGCACCTTTTGTATCCATGATCCACTCTGTAGACAGCCTAAAACTACTAAGCTCTATAGAAAAAGAAGCGGCAAAATGCAACAGGGCAATTCCTTGCCTCCTCCAAGTTTTTATTGCAACAGAAGAAACAAAATTCGGTCTGAACCAAAGCGAATTATATGACCTTTTGGATCAGCTTAAATTGAATCCAATGCTTCATGTTCAAATTTGCGGACTCATGGGAATGGCCAGCAACACAGAGAATGAGCAGCAAATAAGAAATGAGTTTGAAGGACTTAAATTGCTGTTTAACGAAGTAAAATCGACTTACTTTAAGGACGATGGTTCTTTTAAAGAAATTTCTATGGGCATGAGCCACGATTATAAAATTGCAGTTGAAGAAGGTTCAACCCTCATTAGGGTGGGTAGCCTCATTTTTGGCGCGCGGTAGTTTTTTAAATTTTTCTTATCTTCAGATAAATGCCGAAGATATGGAAAAGAAACAGTGCCAATTTTGCCAACAAATTTTAATCGGACGGAATGACAAAAAGTTCTGTGACGACCATTGCCGTAGTGCTTTCAACAATAAATTGAACAGCTGCGACCATAGGCAAATGAAAAATGTGAATGCCGTTTTAAAGAGAAACAGGAAAATTCTTGCCGAGTTGTATCAGGCAGAAAAAAGAGGTGCAAACACCATTTTTGAAAGAAAAATTCAAGAACTGGGATTTGTTTTTAATTTTCATACCCATACCGAAACATTAGAAGGCGGAATTACCTGTATTTGCTGCTATGAATACGGATATGTGGCCAATACAAAAGGCGAACTTGCAGTAATTAAGGTGAAGTAGTTTACCTTTGCAGCATGATTGAAATTGGTAAAAAGAATACGTTAACCGCCGCACGCCAATCAAGTGTTGGTGTTTACCTAGAGGATAACAAAGGAAATGAAGTTTTACTTCCCAATAAATATGTCCCTAAATCGCTTAAAACAGGCGAACTACTTGAGGTATTTATTTACAAGGATTCTGAGGATAGATTGGTGGCAACTACATTAGTTCCCCTAATAGAAAGAGATACTTTTGCCAACCTAAGAGTGAACCAAGTATCGAGCTTTGGTGCCTTTATGGATTGGGGCATGGAAAAGGACCTTTTGGTGCCAGATAAAGAGCAACTGATGAGAATGAAAGAGGGTGAAACTTACCTAGTTTATTGCTACCTCGATGAAATGACTGAAAGATTGGTTGGGTCGAGCAAAATAAAAAAATTCTTAAGCAACGATAACCACAATTTAGCCTTTGGAACCATGGTGGAGGCCACCATTTTTGATGATACTCCTTTGGGTTATTTGGCCATAGTGAATAAAAAGCACATGGGTCTTATTTACCACAATGAGGTGTATGGAAGATTGAATCTGGGTGAAACATTAACGGCCTATGTTAAAAAGGTAAAGGAGCTAGGCGAGATTGATTTGAGTTTACAAAAAATAGGTTTTGAGCATGTAGACGACCAAACAGATGTGATTTTGGAGCATTTGAAGAAGAACAAGGGCTTTCTTAATCTGTCGGATAATTCTTCTCCTGAAGAGATTCAGGCAAGAATGAAGATGAGTAAGAAGGTATTTAAAAAGGCAATTGGCATACTTTACAGGCAAAAGAAAATACGCATAGAAAACGACGGAATTTATTTCGCAGGGAGGTAAAGAAAATTTTACAATTAGTTATTAAAGTAATATATTTTTGATAAATTGCTTTCTGTTTAATTATGAGCTCAGATAACCATCATACCATTCAAAAAATTCAATCTCTGTTGGATGAAGGTTATAAGAAAAGAACGAGCAATATCACTGAAAGCGTTCTCCTCACAGAACGCGCGCGTGATTTGAGTGAGGAAATTAATGAGCCTAATTTACTAGCAAAAAGTTTATCCAAGCTATCCTTGTATCACATGATACATGGTGAATTTGGCAAATCTATGGAGCTTGCTCATAAGGCCATCCACTATTTTGAAACAGTAGATGATAAACTCAATCTTGCGGATGCTAAATTTAACTTAGCAAGTGTATTTTATAAAACAGATAACTACCATTTAGGTTTAATTAACCTCCTAGATTGTTTACAGATTTATAGACAAGCAAACGACCATCACAATATTGGCAGAGTATATAAAGCCATTGGCACTATTTACGAATATTTTGGCGACCATACCAAGGCAACAGCAGCCTATCAATCTACCATAGAACATGCCCAACTTGCTGGTGATAAAAGTTTAGAATCGAATGCTTACAATCCACTTTCTGGAATTTACCTTAAAAAAGGCGACCTAGATAAAGCTTTTGAGTTGGCTCAGAGCTCCATTAATATCAAGAACGAAACAGGTGATATTAGAGGTCTTGCTTTTGCCATTTATGCCAAAGCAAAAGTTCTTACCGCTTGGGGAAAATTTGAGGAGGCAGAAAAGAATTACCTGGAGTCGTTGCGCATTCATTATTCCTTTAATGAGCTCCTTGGAACTGCCATGAGCTACCGCAAATTGGGTGAAATGTATTTGCTGGGCGGGCAACTAGATAAAGCGCTTGATACTTTAACTAAGGCAAGGGATTTTTCTTATCAAAACCATATTGCCATTATCAAGTATAAATCCAATTATCATATTTACCAACTCTACAAAAAACTAGGGAAACCAGAAAAAGCTTTAGGTTTCTTAGAGGAATACTTTATGCAAAAGGATTTGGTGGTAAAGAACCAAACCCTCACCATTATAGACAATTTTGAGTTGCTCAACAAGGTAGAATCTATGCGGCGAGAATCTGAAATTCAAAAGGAAAGAGCAGAGATTCTTGAAAAGAAGAAAAGAGCAGAAACGCTTGCAAACATGAAGCAAGATTTTCTTTCTACTATGAGCCATGAAATAAGAACTCCCCTGAATGCTGTTATTACCATTTCAAATTTATTAGGCAATAACAACTCTAATCCAGAAGAAAAAGACCTGATAAATTCTCTAAAATTTGCTTCAAATAATCTCCTCTTACTTATTAATGACATTCTCGATTTCACCAAATTGGAATCAGGAAAAATGACATTAGACAAGTCTCCTACCCTCCTGGTAAATGTTTTACAAAACATCAAAGCAACTTATGAGGGCATGGCCGTTGAAAAGGGTTTAAAGCTATATCTTAATCATGATTTAGATGAAACTATTTACTATGAGATAGACGACAATAGAATATCCCAAATATTGGTCAATTTGCTTGGCAATGCCATAAAATATACTGAAAAGGGTATTATTACCATAGAAGTTCAAACTATTAACAAATCAGCACAATCCGACCTTATTCGTTTTTCAATTTCTGATACAGGAGTTGGAATTCCAACAGAAATTCAGAATGAAATCTTTGAGAGCTTCTCACAAACACAAAAGGTTCTTACAAAAAAACAAGGTGGTAGTGGATTGGGCTTGGCAATTGTTAAGAAATTAATAGAATTACATCAAAGTGAAATCAATTTAATTAGCAGTCCTAACATGGGCTCTACCTTTTACTTTGACCTTTTTTTAACTAAAGTTGAAAAAGAAAGTTTAATTATAAATGCCCCTCAAAATACCCTAGAAGGAAAAAAGGTTTTGCTTGTGGAAGACAACCCCATTAATGCCCTGGTGGCGGGGAAATTATTGAGCAAATGGGGAATCAAATCTAATCATCAGGTAAATGGGTTGAAGGGCATTGAGTTGGCTGCACAAGAAAAGTTCGACCTCATTTTAATGGATATTCATATGCCAGAAATGGATGGTTTTGAAGCTTCTAAATGGATTCGCACCCATGAAAATCTTAATAAAGAAACACCCATCATAGCTTTAACTGCCGATATTACTGCCGAATACAACCAAGAATATGAAGGATATTTTGATATTTTCTTAAGGAAGCCAATTGAAATGGATAAACTTCATGAGAAGCTATTTTTATTTATAAAATAAGATAGTCAATAAACATCTTTTTACACTTATTTTTGCATCAAAAAACTGCTCAGCCTAACAACTGGGCTATCCTATTTTATGAAGTTATCTGATATTTTCGATTTATACCTTCCTTCAGAGTCTTTTCAAAAGTTACTTACTTTTTTAAATGATGCAAAAAAACCAACGGCTCACCTATATGGATGCCTTGGTTCAGGCCCAGCTCTTTTTGCTTCTATGGCCTACGAACAAACAAACCAAACCATGGTGATAGTTTGCAGTACCATAGAAGATGCCAAATATTTTGCCAGCGATGTAGAAAGTTTATTGCCTGGAAAAACCATTAACTATTTCCCTGCTGCATACAAAAGAAGCTTTCAACCCGAATCTATCAATAACCAACAAGTACTCGAAAAAGCAGAAGTGCTGAACCGATTAAACCAACCGCATTCTAAATCTGAATGGGTGGTGACTACCGCCGAGGCAATGTGCGAATGGGTAATGAGCGAAAAGGACCTTAACAACAATACTTTTGAATTGAAAGTGGGCGACAAATTTGACCTAGAATTCTTTATTGAATTCTTGTCGGAACACCACTTTGAAAGAAGCGATTTTGTTTATGAAGCCGGACATTTTAGCATCAGAGGGGGAATCATAGATGTATTTTCTTTTAGCAATGAAAAACCTTATAGAATAGAATTGAATGGCGATTTAATTGAAGCCATCAGAATATTTGAGCCATTTGACCAATTGTCTATTAAAAAAGTGGACCGCTTCTTTATTATTCCCAACGTTCAAAAAGAAATTGCAAAGAAGGAATCTTTCTTTAATTATTTACCCGCCAATACCGTTATCTGGACGCAGGATTTAAGCTTGAGTTGCGATCAAATTAAAAGAGGCTTGGAGAAGGTGGAGAAATTTGATATTAACAAAGTTACCAATAAAGATGAATTGAGTTACGAGGGTATTGAGGCCACTTGGATGAATGGAAAGGAATGGAAAAAAGAAATTGAAAAGTTTAAAGTAATAGAATTTGGTTCAAGAAAATTATTAGTCACCAATTTCCACATTGAACTTCAAACAAGTCCGCAACCTGTCTTTCACAAAAATTTTAACCTACTAATAGCAAACCTAAAAGACAATACTGCCAAGGATTTTCATAATTTTATATTTAGTGAGAGTAGTCGCCAAATTGAAAGGTTGTATACCATTTTTGAAGACCTTGATAAGGAACTTAAGTTTGAACCTATATACCATGGATTAAGTGGTGGGTTTATTGACCATCAGCTAAAATTTGCCCTTTATACAGAACACCAAATCTTCGACAGATTTTATAAAGGCAAGGTAAAAAGTGGATACAGTGGCAATAGAATTTTAACCTTAAAAGAACTCAGAGAATTAAGGCCAGGAGATTATGTTACGCATATTGATCATGGCATTGGAAAATTTGCAGGATTAGAAAAACTAGAAATCAATGGGCAACTTCAAGAGGCTGTTAGGTTAGTTTATCGCGACAATGATTTGTTGTATGTAAGTATAAATTCATTGCATAAGATTTCTAAATATGTAGGCAAAGAGGGCACAGAACCTCGCATGAATAAGTTGGGAAGCGATGCTTGGGAAAAACTAAAAAACAATACCAAGAAAAAAGTAAAAGACATTGCTAGAGACTTAATTAAACTATATGCTAAGAGAAAATCGCAGCAAGGCTTTGCTTTTTCTCCCGATACTTATTTGCAAGTAGAACTAGAGGCTTCCTTTATGTATGAAGATACTCCTGACCAAAGTAAGGCAACTTATGATGTTAAAAAAGACATGGAAAATCCACATCCAATGGATAGGTTGGTTTGTGGGGATGTAGGATTTGGCAAAACGGAAATTGCCATTAGAGCAGCCTTTAAAGCCATTAGCGATAGCAAGCAAGTTGCCATCTTGGTTCCTACCACAATCTTAGCTAACCAACATTATCGAACCTTTAAAGAACGCCTAAAAGACTTTCCTTGTAATATAGATTATATCAATAGGTTTAAATCTGCTGCCGAACAAAAGGCTGTGATGAAAAAATTGGCAGAGGGTTCTCTTGATCTGGTTATTGGAACACACCGCTTATTGAGTAAGGACACAAAATTTAAGGACCTAGGTTTGTTAATTATTGATGAAGAACAAAAATTTGGTGTAGCCTCAAAAGAAAAATTAAAGTCTTTTAAAACCAATGTAGATACACTTACCTTAACTGCTACTCCTATTCCAAGAACCCTGCATTTTTCACTAATGGGTGCCCGCGATTTATCCATTATTAATACACCTCCTGCAAACAGGCAACCTGTTGAAACAGCCTTGTATAATTATTCTGATGAAATAATACAAGAGGCTATCATGAACGAAGTAGATAGAGGCGGCCAAGCATTCTTTGTTCACCACAGAGTAAAAGATATCTATGAGGTAGGCAAACACATTGAGCATATTTGTCCAGGTGTAAAAGTTGCTGTGGCGCACGGTCAATTAGAAGGCGACCACCTAGAAGATGTGATGATGCGTTTTATAGAAGGAGAATACGACGTGCTCGTTGCTACAACTATTATTGAAGCTGGATTAGATATCTCTAATGCCAATACCATTATCATTAACAATGCTCATATGTTTGGCTTGAGTGATTTGCATCAAATGCGCGGAAGAGTGGGAAGAAGCAATAAGAAAGCCTTTTGCTATCTGATGGTACCAAGCATTATTGGGATGTCTAATGATGCCAGAAGAAGGTTGCAAGCCATAGAAGAGTTTAGCGACTTAGGAAGTGGATTCAATGTAGCCATGCGCGACCTTGACATTAGAGGTGCGGGTAATTTATTAGGTGGAGAACAAAGTGGCTTCATTGCAGAAATTGGATTTGAAATGTATCATAAAATTCTAGATGAGGCCATACATGAATTAAAGGAAGATGAGTTTGCTGATTTATTTAAAGATGAAAAACCAGTGAACAAATTAGAATCGCGAGACTGTAACCTAGAGACAGATTTTGAAGCACTCATACCTGATAACTATGTAAGAAATATTGGAGAAAGATTAAACCTATACAATGCACTTTCATCAACCCATACAGATGAAGATTTAGAAAAATTTGGAAGACAATTGTTGGATAGGTTCGGACCAATACCTAAAGAGGTAAATGATTTAATTTCTTTGATTAAGCTGAGAGAGATTGGAAAGAAAATGGGCTTTGAAAAATTGATTTTGAAAAAGAATCAAATGCTTGCCTATTTCCCAAGCGAACAAAAACAATACTATTATCAGTCGGAATTATTTACAGGTATGCTGCAATTTGTTCAAACACATCCTAAGCTATGTAAACTCAAACAAAGCAATCAAAACCTCATTCTAATATTCTTTGAGGTAAATACCATTCAACATGGCATGCACCATTTATTGGAACTTGAAAGAGCTACAACTATGGAGATATAGCATACATCCTTAACAGAATGTTTATGGGCTATTTCTTAACCCGACCATGACGGTCGTATTTTAATTTATATTCTTTATCCTGATTTTCGAAACTGGCGCAGCGCTTGGTTTTGCAGGAAAGTAAAAAGGATGCACAGAAGATCAAAATAAAGATTTTAATGCTAAAACTTTTCATGTGAGTAAAATGGATAAATGAAATCAACAATACCATTGATAATAAAAAAGGCTCCAAATTGGAGCCTTCTTTATTTGTAAAATTTTCTTAACCAAGAAAAGATTATTTAGCAGCTTTCTTAGGTGCAGCTTTTTTAGTTGCAGCTTTCTTAGTTGCGGCTTTCTTAGGAGCAGCTTTAGTTGCAGCTTTCTTAGGAGCAGCAGCTTTCTTAGTTGCAGCTTTCTTTGTAGCTACCTTTTTAGGAGCAGCAGCTTTCTTAGTTGCAGCTTTCTTTGTAGCTACTTTTTTAGGAGCAGCAGCTTTCTTAGTTGCAGCTTTCTTAGTTGCTACTTTTTTAGGAGCAGCTTTCTTAGTAGCAGCCTTCTTAGTTGCAGCTTTCTTGGTTGCAGCTTTTTTTGGCGCTGCAGCTTTTTTAGTTTTTTTGGTTGTTGCCATGATTATAAAAAATTGATTGATTACGATAACAAAGTTAAAAGTGTATTTAATATTTTCAAGTACCTTCTGTAAATCAATGACAAAAAATTACCACTTTAACATGTTGATAACTGAACATCGTTCTTGTCAACATTTGATTTTACTGATATCTTCAGCTATTATTATTGATTAAGATATGTGATTAAATACTTCATTTTTTTTTAACATAAAAACTTCGATGATTTATTTTCAAAAAAACATGAATCAAAATATTTAGCATCATCTTGTTATACCAACACCTGACAGAAGCATATTTCACAAGCATCTTCAGCTATCTATTATTTATGAAGGATCAAAATATACATCAAGAAAAACAAAAAGTACAATTTCAGATTAAACTAAATATGTTTCATTTTTTTACCTCAATAGAGTAAAAAAAAGTACAATTTATTATACATCGAAAAACAATTTCACTTCAAAATCTATTTTCATTTATTAGAAAAATACAAACTCAATTTTTTTTAAATGAACAGTAATCTTACCTTTAAACCAAAGTCAGGATTTAAACTAAAATGAAAGCAGAAATTATAACAATAGGTGATGAACTTTTACTGGGTCAAGTAATAGATACCAATTCATCTTGGTTAGGCCAAGAACTGAATCAACTTGGCATCATGGTTCATTACAAATCGGCTGTAAGAGACAGTAAAGACGCCATTCTTGAGGCTTTAAGCGATGCAACAAAACGAAGTGATGTAGTTATTATAACTGGCGGACTTGGTCCAACAAAAGATGATATAACCAAACATACCATCTGCGATTTTTTTAATACTGAACTTATATTGAATGAATCTGTCTTATCATTCGTTCAACAAATATTTATCAAAAGAAATTTACCTATGCTTGATTCAAACAATCAACAAGCTATGGTACCAAAAAATTGCGAAGTTCTTTGGAATAAAAATGGCACTGCACCTGGAATGTGGTTTCATGAAAATAATACTGTTTATATTAGCATGCCTGGCGTTCCTTTTGAAATGAAAACAATATTTGCAGAAGAAGCCATTCCTAAATTACAATCAATTTTCTCCTTCCCATCTATTGTACATAGAACCATATTAACATGTAGTATTGGAGAAAGTTTCTTAGCAAAAAAAATTGCCAAACTAGAAGACAATCTGCCTTCACACATACACCTTGCATACCTCCCAAGCGTTGGCGCTGTAAGGTTGCGATTCAGCGCTTACGGAAACGATAAAAATAAACTTGAACAAGAACTTGCCATCATTATTCATGAACTATACCTCCAAATTGGCGAATTTATTTATGGAGAAAACCTTGATACATTACCTCAAGTTCTTGGCAAATTGTTGTTGCAAAAAAACGCCACTTTAGCAACTGCAGAAAGTTGCACAGGTGGTTATCTTGCACATCAAATCACCTCCGTCTCTGGTAGCTCTGCCTATTATATTGGAAGCATCCTTGCTTATCATAATCGCATAAAAGAAAACTTCCTTCAAGTACCTTCTCAAGTGTTAATTGAACATGGAGCCGTGAGCGAAGCTTGCGTAAAATCAATGGCAGAAAATGCAAGAAAAATAATGCAAACAGATTATGCAATCGCTACAAGTGGCGTTGCTGGACCAACTGGAGGCACAACAGAAAAACCAGTGGGCACAGTTTGGATTGCAGTAGCTGGTCCGAACCAAACCATCGCGACTGTCTTTAACATGGGTGATAACCGCGAACGCACCATAGAAAGAACAGCATTAATGGGAATGGATATGCTCAGAAAAATATTGTTAACCGCTTAATTCTTTTACCTTGGAATTTAAACTTAGCTCTCAATTTATTCCTACCGGTGATCAACCTCAAGCCATAAAAAGCATCACCGAAGGAATACTCAAAGGAGAACATGCGCAAGTCCTCCTTGGTGTTACAGGTTCGGGTAAAACATTTACCATGGCCAATGTTATTGCTCAAGTAAATAAGCCTACACTCATCATGAGTCATAACAAAACTTTGGTTTCTCAACTCTATGGGGAATTTAGACAGTTCTTTCCTCAAAATGCAGTTGAATACTATGTGTCATACTACGACTATTACCAACCAGAAGCATTTATACCATCAAGCAATACCTATATTGAAAAGGACTTGATGATTAATCAAGAAATAGAGAAACTTAGGCTCAAAACAACCTCTTCTCTTTTAAGTGGGAGAAGAGATATCATAGTACTTGCTTCTGTTAGTTGTATATATGGTGCAGGTAATCCCAAAGATTATGAGAACAGCATCATCCGTTTAAAAGTAGGAGATAAAATAAGTAGAAACACCCTTTTATATTCTTTAGTAGATTCTCTATACAGCAGAACAACTGCAGATTTTCAAAGAGGAAATTTTAGGGTGAAGGGTGATGTAGTGGATATATTTCCTGCCTATGCAGATGTAGCTTATAGGGTTTCTTTCTTCGGTGATGATATCGAAGAACTACTTATCATAGATCCTGTGAGTGGCAGAAAACAAGAGTCGGTTCAGCACTTAGCTATTTTTCCAGCAAACAATTATGTTACCCCAAAAGACCAATTGCAAGATGCCATAAGAGCCATTCAAGACGACTTAGTTTTGCAGTTAGAATACTTTAAATCTATAGGAAAACACCTTGAAGCAAAACGCCTTGAAGAACGCACCAACTTCGATTTAGAAATGATTCGTGAATTGGGTTATTGTAGCGGAATTGAAAATTATAGCAGGTACTTAGACAAAAGAAAATCTGGTGAAAGACCTTTTTGTTTGATCGACTATTTCCCAGAAGACTTCCTACTTATAGTAGATGAAAGTCATGTAACCATGCCTCAAGTTAGAGCCATGTATGGTGGCGATAGAAGTAGAAAAGAAAACCTAGTTGAATATGGCTTTAGACTTCCATCTGCTATGGACAATAGGCCTCTAAAATTTAACGAATTTGAAACGCTCATTCCTCAAACTGTTTATGTGAGTGCCACTCCTTCAGAATATGAAATTAGAGAGGCAGAGGGCGTTGTTGTGGAACAAATCATTCGTCCAACCGGCCTTTTAGACCCTGTTATAGAAGTAAGACCCTGTCTGAACCAAGTGGATGATTTACTCGAAGAAATTGACAACAGAATAAAAATGGGCGACCGTATTTTGGTAACAACTTTGACCAAAAGAATGGCAGAAGAACTGAGCAAGTATATGGCTAAATTGCATATCAAAGCCAACTACATTCACAGCGAAGTAAAAACCATTGATAGGGTTGAAATATTAAGAGACCTAAGGCTGGGTAAATTTGATGTACTTATTGGCGTGAACTTATTGCGTGAGGGATTAGATTTGCCTGAAGTGAGTCTTGTGGCAATTATGGATGCCGATAAAGAAGGCTTCTTGAGGAATGATAAATCATTAACACAAACCATAGGTAGGGCTGCTAGAAACGAGAATGGAAAAGTGATCATGTATGCAGATAGAATTACAGACAGCATGCAACGTACCATGGATGAAAACACGCGCAAAAGAGAGATTCAAATCGCCTACAATACCAAACATGGCATTAGACCTACCACTGTTAAAAAGAGTATCCAAGAAATCATGCAACAAACAAGTGTGGCAGATTCTCAAATGGTGCAGCCTAAGGCCTATATAGAAAATGAAGAAATCAATATTGCGGCCGATCCAATTCTAAATAACTTTAGTAAAGAGCAATTAAGTAAGGCGGTTGACGAAACCAAAAAACGAATGAATAAAGCAGCAAAAGACCTCGATTTTATGGAGGCAGCTAGACTGAGAGATGAAATGTTTGCCTTGACAAAATTACTTGAGGCATAAAAAGCAAAATTCGGCAAACAAAAAAAGAGGCTACTTCAATCTGGTGAAGTAGCCTCTTTTTTATATAATATAATTGACTTAGCTCAATTCCAATTCAACTAATTTAAAAATTTAACCTTAAACTTTCCTTCGGTAATTACCACTGTGCTCATATTTTCTTCCAATTGCAGGGTGCCCGAAAAAGTACCAGAGGCAAATGGCTCACTTCCTGTCATATCAATTTTATCAAAAACCAACCTCATTCCACTTGTGGCAGAAGCAGGTGTTGCAGTACTCTTAAACAAAGATTGATTGGGTGTTTTAAACTCAGCCAAGTTTTTTAAATCATATTCATCCAATACATAAGTTAAACCATTTACCCAACCAGAACCTTTAAAATTCAAGGTATAGGTAATTGAAGGCAATTCGGTATCGTTCTTCTGCCCTATCAAATAAAATTGCTTGATATTACTTGGATCATCCTTAATAAGGGTCATGGCTTTAAAATCGGTCAGAACACCATTCACCTTGCAAGTAAAATAATAGCTAGGGGTATTCGTTCCTCCTCCACCATTATTATTATTATTACCATTAGTGTCCTTTTCAACACCATCAGATTTGGTACAACTACCAACAAATAATAAGGCAAATGCCAATAAAAATATTTTAACTTCTTTCATTTAAAAGGATTATAAATTCAAAAATATTATTTATTTCCTAATAATCAAGCGTTTGGTTCAAAAAAAAAGTCCCACTTATTAAAAAGGTGGGACTTTTTGTCTAATAAAATTGCCAATTAATCAAACCTGTGAGCCGTTTTATTTAACTCTTCTGGTGATAAATTTTTAAAGTATTCGTAGGTAATTTTTAAGCCTTCTGCTCGCTCAACTTTCGGCTCCCAGCCTAATATTTCACGCGCTTTAGTAATATCTGGCTTGCGTTGCTTTGGATCATCCTTAGGCAATGGCTTAGATATTAATTTTTGATTGGTGCCTGTTAATTTGATAATCTCCTCGCCAAATTCTTTAATGGTAATCTCGTCTGGATTACCAATGTTTACTGGCTGAGCATAATCACTTAATAACAATTTATAGATTCCTTCTACTAAATCACTTACATAACAGAAACTGCGTGTCTGACTTCCATCACCAAACATAGTAAGGTCTTCTCCACGTAAAGCCTGACCAATAAAGGCAGGTAAAACGCGACCATCATTTAAACGCATGCGCGGCCCATAAGTATTAAAAATACGAATAATGCGTGTTTCTAATCCATGGAAAGTGTGATATGCCATGGTCATAGCTTCCTGAAAACGTTTGGCTTCATCATACACACCTCTTGGTCCAACTGGATTTACATTTCCCCAATACTCCTCAGTTTGTGGATGCACCATTGGGTCACCATATACTTCGCTGGTAGATGCAATGAGTACACGTGCATTTTTTACGCGAGCCAATCCCAAACAATTATGAATACCCAAGGATCCAACTTTTAAGGTTTGAATAGGTATTTTTAAATAGTCTATCGGACTAGCAGGAGATGCAAAATGTAATATATAATCAATCTTGCCAGGTACATGTATAAACTTGCTTACATCATGATGGTAAAACTCAAATTGCTCGAGTTTAAACAAATGTTCAATGTTTTTTAAATCACCTGTAATTAAGTTATCCATTCCCACAACATCATAACCTTCTGCTATGAAACGGTCGCACAAATGTGAACCCAAAAAACCAGCTGCGCCAGTTATTAATACTCTTTTATTGGCCATTTTTATTTACTCGTGTTAACACCTATGCAATAATATTCAAATCCATGCTCAGTCATTTCTTCAAGGTCGTAAATATTTCTACCATCAAACACAACCTTGTTTTTCATCAATTTCCCCATCACCTTAAAATTAGGTGTTCTAAACTCAGGCCACTCTGTTACAATTAACAAAGCATCTGCATCTATCAAAGCATCATTAGGATCTTTGCAATATTCAATTTGCTCACCTAAATCTTTCTTCGCTTCATGCATTGCCACTGGATCATATGCTTTCACTTGTGCACCTGCATGCAACAACTTTTCTATAATTACCAAAGATGGCGCCTCACGCATATCATCTGTTTTAGGCTTAAAAGAAAGTCCCCACATAGCAAAGCTCTTTCCTTTTAAATCACCTTTAAAGTGCGCTATCACTTTATTAAACAATACACTTTTTTGGTCCTCATTCACATCTTCAACAGCCTGCAAAATACGCATGTTATGGCCATTCTCATTGGCTGTTCTAATCAATGCCTTTACATCCTTTGGAAAGCAAGATCCACCATAACCAATACCTGGATAAATAAACCTATTTCCAATCCTTGGATCACTACCTATACCTTTTCTTACCAAGTTTACATCAGCACCCATGATCTCACACAAATTAGCTATATCATTCATAAAACTAATCTTAGTTGCCAACATCGCATTCGCTGCATACTTAGTCATCTCCGCACTCGGTACATCCATAAATATAATTGGGTGCCCGTTCAACAAAAATGGCTTGTACAACTTACGCATTACATCTTCTGCCTTCTTAGTTTCTACACCCACCACAATACGATCTGGCTTCAAGAAATCCTCAATAGCCGCACCCTCTTTCAAAAACTCAGGGTTAGATGCCACATCAAATCCAATAGCAGATGAACGTTTATCCAACTCACTCTGCACTGCATTTCTCACCTTCAATGCAGTACCTACTGGCACAGTGCTTTTGGTAACAACAACTATATAATCATTTATGTGCGAACCAATCTCTTTTGAAACACCTAACACATATTTCAAATCTGCAGAGCCATCCTCACCCGGAGGCGTTCCCACAGCAATAAAGGCAACATCTGCCTCATCTAAATTTTCACCTAAATTGGTAGAGAATTGCAATCTTCCTTTTTCAAAATTGCGAATAACCATCTCCTCCAAGCCTGGCTCATAAATTGGCATGATGCCCTTCTTTAAATTTTCAATTTTCTTTGCATCAACATCAATGCAAACAACATCAATACCTACTTCCGCAAAGCAAGTACCAGTTACTAGGCCAACATAACCTGTTCCAATTACTACAATTTTCATAATATTATTTTATTTCAATAGTGCAAACTAATTACCTAAATCCTTGACTTCAATAATATAGGTTTAATTTCAAATACTATAGTTAAGTTTTCTTTAGGCACAACGAAAATATAAATAATCATCAAATTTTATCCTGACTATTCTTACAATCTTCATTTTTTTTTAGAATCAAACAAAAAAAGCCATATTTGAACCAATGAACAGATCAAAACTATTCAAGTTAGCCTCCTTTATAATCCTTTTCTTCCCCTTCACCCTTTTGGGCCAAGAGGCCAACAAATATCTATTCAGCAACAAAATATTTAACTTGCAATTTCTTTACAACTACCATATACCCAAAGGCGATTTTTCTAAAACTTACGGAAATTACAGCACCATTGGATTTGGAGGAGTACTTAAAGCAAAAAACAACTGGATGATCAGTGGCGAGGCCAGTTACCTTTTTGGTAGCGATATCAAAGAAGTTGACATCCTCAACAACCTCATTTCTAGTGGCGGCTATATTAGCTCAACAGGCGGCTCTCCCGGCAATTATTCAGTTAACATGAGAGGCTTTACCTCTTACGTTGGCGTTGGTAGACTGTTTGCCATTAACAAGAGAAACATGAACACAGGCTTCATGGTAAAAGGAAGCCTAGGCTTTATTCAACACAAAATTAACTTTGTAAGCCAAGAAAGAAACATCCCTCAACTCGATGAAAATTATGCTAAAGGTTATGATAGATTGAGCTCTGGACTTAGCATCAATGAGTTTGTTGGCTATTTTCATCAAAGCCAAAATCGCTTAATAAATTTCTATATTGGAGTAGAGTTTATGCAAGCCCAAACCTATAACAGAAGAGGTTATAACTACGATCAAATGAGCTACGATTCTTATAAAAAATCTGATTTTAGCACCTCCTTTCGCTTTGGCTGGATGATCCCAATCTATCTTAATACAAAGGAAGAAGATGAATTCCAGTTCAAATAATATGTTCAAAAGATTAGGCTATTTCTGGTATGTCATTAGTACGCAAGCGTATTTCTTATTGGTAAAAATAGTAGCACCCATTAACCAACGAGCAAGAAAATTAGTGCTCGGTCAAAAAGCATTATTATCCCATATAAAACAATCCGAAGCCAGCAAATCTTCCAACAATATTTGGTTTCATGTTTCATCTTTAGGCGAATTTGAACAAGGCCGACCACTCATGGAAGCCCTCAAAGCAAAATTGCCAAACCACAGAATTGTGGTCACATTTTTCTCCCCTTCTGGCTACGAAGCAAAGATAAACGACCCTATCGCAGATGCAGTCTATTACCTCCCGTTCGAATCCAAAAATAATGCCCAAGAACTAATTAATATTCTTCAACCCAAAATGGCCTTTTGGGTAAAATACGACTTTTGGTACCAATACCTCATTGAACTAAAAAACAAACAAATACCTGTTTTCCTCATAGCTGCACAATTTAGGCTGAACCAAATCTTTTTTAACCCATTGGCTTCCTTCCATGCCAGCATCCTTCACCTATTCAACTTTATCTTTTGTCAGACCCACCTCTCAGAAGAACTGCTCAGCAAAATAGGTCAAACAAATCACCTATTCACTGGAGATAACAGGTATGATAGAGTTATTCAAAACACCCAAAATATTGAGGAAATAGCCTTCATTACCAACTTTCAAAACAATGAAACCACCCTCATTGTAGGCAGCTCTTATCAAACAGAAGAGCAAATGATTCAATATGCTATTCAACAACAAACACCTGCATTCAAATGCATCATTGCCCCACATTTTGTGGATGAAGACCGCATCAAAGAAATAGAAAAATTATTTGGTAAACAGGCCATTCGATACTCTCAAATCAATAAAGAATCAAACCTTAGCTCCTACAAAATTCTCATCATAGACTGCATTGGTTTACTATCTAGGTTATATAAATACGGGCATTTGGCTTTTGTGGGCGGAGGCTTTTGGGAAAATGGTTTACACAATAGTTTAGAACCTGCCGCCTTTGGCATGCCATTATCTTTCGGACCAAAACTCAGAAGATTCCCAGAGGCTCAAGATTTGGTAGAATTAGGATTTGCCAAAACCATTCATAACAAAGAAGAATTTCACCAATGGTTGGTTCAGCATTTAAACAACCCCAGCAACAGACTCACCATCTCCCAAAACTGCAGAGAATTTGTGCAATCCAACAAAGGCGCCACACAAAAAGTCATGCTAAAAATTGAAAGTCTCAATCATTTCCAAACCTTAGCTTAATTGCAATTGAAAGCTATCTCTTTCTCTTCCATTTTCGAATTCTGCCTATTGCGTTTATAAATGGTGAAGAAGTATTTAATTGAATCATTTTACCCAAAGTCCACTTATCATACCAAGGAGTTTCGTAAAGCTCTTTGTTTGATTTGCGCTCAATTAACTTTAATATTTCGTTTATGGTTTTATCAAGTTTTGCTTTAAGTGTTTTAAAGTCTTCTTCTTCGTGATCCTTATAAAACTTTTGCGCAAGTTGTCCAAGTTCATTCCATTTATAATCTGTTTCAGGAAAGTCAACATCCAACCCATTTTCTTTTTTGTCGTTCCACTTCAAAACCAATTGTCCCCAACCTACAAGGTAAGCAACAAGATTGTTAATACTCATCAAAGTGTTTTTTGAATGACCCTCAAGTTCTTCTATTGCAGTTAGGTTATTCGGAATATTTGAGAGTTCGATACTCAACTTTTTGTAGCTATCCATAATTGCTTCTAGCAATTCATCTTTATCCTTAGGTATTGCCATATAAAAAATTGCTTATCTGTTTAGTGGTTAGCAATGGTAAGTTATTCTTTCACGAGTATTTCACAAACACATCTAAAACCAATCCAAACTTCTGGTCTCTTATAATTTAAAGCCTCGTCCAGTTTATATTCTTTTTCATAAATTGGTTTTCCATCCAATGTTGTTTTAAAATTCAAGCCAACAACTAAGCTATCTAAAACCAATTCAGAAACATTTCCTATTAAATTATAAAGTCCATATTTGTTTGGAACACCTCCGAACTTTACATGATTTGTTGGACAAGGTCTTGTTGATTTGCTTTTCCGAGCTATAAAAAAAGGTATTTGTGGCCTTTGAAATAAATTATAATACTCTTGAGTAAAGTTTATTGGTTTCCCTTGTTTCGATGTTAGATTTACATAGCCCAATGGGTAGAGTGTGGTGTCTAATCCAGCATGGGCTGCGAATGTCCATTCTTCAAGTGTAGGAAGCCTATAAAGTACTTGCTTGGGATAATCAAAAGTTGAGTCAAAGCTGAATTTTTTTTCGCCTTTTTGTCTATTGTATAACAAACAATTAACCATATTGGTGCGCCATTCACAATAGTCCACAGCTTGCTCATAAGAAATTCCAACAACGGGATAGTCTCTATAAACTGGATGCCTGTGGTAATATTTTAATAGTTCAATAGTACCATAATTATCGTTTACCCAACGCGCTGTATCAAGTAAAAGTCCATTAATTTTTTGGGGCCTATTTCTTAATGTCCAAAAGTAATATTCTAAATAATGGAAATTAGTAACTTCCGTTTCATCAATGTATAAATTGTCTTTCAACCAAAGCACACCTGGAGCAGGCACCACAGTTTTAGGTTGCTTTCTTACACTGTCGGTTAAAGTCTTGTTTGAAGAGCATCCAAGTACTAAAATAAATAATAAAGCTTGTATAAATCTTGTCATTATATTGGCTTATAACCATTGAATACCCTTAACAATAGTAACTTTAAAAAGCTGCCAACTTCCCCCAAAAATGGCTTCACGCCAAGCTCATAAACATGGCCACTTAAGGCACAACCCTATCTAGATTTTCTTTTCTGATCCAAATAATTCTTCAACGAATCTACCTGGGGGTCTGTTAAAGGTTTGGGCTGAACCAATACAGAGTCTTCCTTGGTTTCTTGTTTTGGAACCGAACCACAAGCCACCACCAATAGGAGCAGACTAATGCTGAACAATAAATTTAAAAGAATATTCTTTGCCTTCATCACTTAATAGGTTAACAAAATACATGCCATTAGGCAAATCCTTGGTGTCTAATTGGAGTTGGTTCAGACCAACCTTTGCCCATTCTTTTGCCACCAATAAACTTTGGCGACCATCAATACCAACCACCTCAATGGCCAATAACTTTTTGTGCTTCATCTCAAACTCAAAATGCAAAACTTCTGCGCTTGGATTTGGATAAGCCTTCATAACTTTTTCCTCTTTTAAAACAGGAGTCGTTCCCATCAAAGGATCATTGTTCACAATTTTTCCAACCCATGTTCTGTTTTGATTGCTGGTATTTCCCCATGAACCATTAAGCCATGCCACACCTAATTGATTGTATCTTTTTTGGATGCCCGTATAATCGCCCCAACGTTCAACAGAATCCATGATCACTCGAATATTGCCTTCTCCTTTTTTGACAAATACAGGTGCCGAAATATTGAAATTCCTATCTACATAAACCACAGATGTACCCGGAAAATGACTAGGCGAAACATGAGAAAAAGTAATCATACTGCTATGGTCGCCATTTTCTCCGGTACCTACATAAGCAATACTTGGGTAGCCTATGTCTAATGAATCATAAGAAATAATATTCCCTTCTAACCTTGGCTTATTTGTCCAAACGTCATGTATCCTCCCAAAATAAACTGCGGGCGAAAACAAAGCAGTGTCTATGGTATTTCCCACATAATAAATTACGCCACCTTCATACATGGCACTCAATACACGGGCATCATTGGTTTGCAATTTTCTACCATTAGGCTGTATGGCATTAGGCTGCAATCCATACGCAACAGGATTGCGCATTACTTGCGTGCTTAACTTTGCCTCACCAGATGCAATGGTATTGTTAATCACATGTACAAACACAGAATCATTGCTTAAATCAGACGGACGATGAGACAAAAAATACATCTCTGGACCATATAATTTGGAGCCGCCTTTTACTGGACAAACACTCCAAAGTGGCTTGTTGTTATATTTAATATTGTTGTAAACCCTTTGAGGTAGCGAATCTCCAGCATATCCCTTCATTTTATCTACCTGCCAGATATAAGATTCTAAGAAGCCATTTTTCCAAAAAGTATTATCTTTAAGTCGGTTTACCGTAATAAATAATTCGCCTTTACTTAAAGATATAATAGGGTAATCGCTCCAACTGCTATCGCCTGTAATATTGCCCGGCAATTGGTATAGATTCCAAGTTTTACCAGGGTCGTTACTGGTAGAAAAAGCTACAATAATCCTGGTATCTACACTAGAGCTTCCTTGCAAAAAAACCACAATATACCTATCCTGCTCTGGGTCGTAAATGGTGCGCGGGTCGTAGGTTCTATTCAAAGGCCCTAGGGCTGAACCAAGGTTCGTTAGCGACCGAGAAATAATGGCTTTTCCAGTATCATTATAAACCGTCATATTGGTATTCACACAACTTATCATAAGTCCGTTATTCCCTATACAAAAATCATTATCATTGGGAGTGCCTTGCGTTACATTCGCAGAAAAACCAAAGGCATAACTTGGCACTGCGCCAGAAGCTTTTTTCTTGTTCAATGCATTGTGCGAAGTCCGCTGCGCAGAATGTTGCAAACGCTGTTGATCCAACATTTGCTTCATGGCCTGCTTCTCATTCAATGGCGCTGGCGCAGATTTGATGGTTAAAATATGTGCCTCTGGCAACACAGGTAAATCCTCCAAATTTACCCTTGCACCCAAGGCGGTGTTTATCTCACGCACCTCATAACTAAATGCACTTTTTTCTTGCGCATTGACCGCCAAACTAAAAAACAATCCTATTAATAATCCTATTTCTTTTTTCATGAATTAAACGTTCTGATGTTGCAATTTAAGTAAAGAATCTTAAAGCCCCAAAACCCCATACCAAAGACCAAACCCATAGACCAAGGACAAAAGACTCTCCCCATGCTAGAAGCAAAAAAACACGCCACAGATGCACAGATTAAA
The DNA here is from genome assembly GCA_044370475.1 of Bacteroidia bacterium. GTDB lineage: Bacteria > Bacteroidota > Bacteroidia > UKL13-3 > UKL13-3 > B1. The sequence goes on along the minus strand of JBILVK010000009.1, from coordinate 3,790 downwards.
CTTTTTTAAAAAAAAGCCATAAAAACAACATCTGCGAAATCTCTTATAATCTAAAAAATCTGCGTGATGGATTTAAAAGCGGTCAACGTATTTTAGGCTTTTACACCCAAAGACTAAAGACCCTCCTCAGCCAGACGCCAGAAGCCAGCTGCCAGAAGCAAAAAAGCTAACGACACTGCCTACGCTAAAGCTTCGGCAGACAAAGCCAAAGCCAAAGACCAACGACTAAAGACCAAAGCCCCCCCAGCCAGAAGCAAAAAGCTAAAGACCTAAAACAACAACCTTCTCCCGCCTCTCCAAAATCCTCCCAATCGGCTCCACACTCGCAACCCCATTTTGCTTAAAAAGTTCCACAATAGAATCACACCCCTCAGGAGAAACAGCTACCAATATTCCACCACTCGTTTGCGGATCATTCAACACCTGAAAAGGCTTAAGTTCAGTAACACCTTCCACTTTATTCTCCCAAGCATTCCAATTTCTATACGTATTATCCGGAATGATATTTTGCTGCAAATAGGTATCTAAAAAATCAAATTGCGGAATATTTTTCCAATGCAATTCGGCCGAAAACTCAGTGCCACACATCTCCAATAAATGTCCCAACAAACCAAATCCCGTCACATCTGTAAGCGCATGCACAGCCTCCAAAGCACCCAGATCCATGCCCAAATCATTCAGCTTGCACATAGATGCTATAACCGCTTGCGCATCTGCCTCCTTGGCCAATCCGCGCTTGATGGCAGTTCCCATGATGCCCGTTCCCAAAGGTTTACTTAAGAACAAATAATCACCAACTTGCGGTGTATTATTTCGCTTTAATAATTCGGTTCGAACCGACCCTGTTACAGTTAACCCAAATAGCGGCTCTTTGCTATCTATGCTGTGACCTCCCGCTAAGGGAATATTGGCCAAGCTACAAACCTCTCTAGCACCCCGCAAAACCTCCGTTGCAAGCTCCAAGGGAAGCGTGTCTATTGGCCATCCCAAGAGCGCATTCGCAAACAATGGCTTGCCTCCCATCGCATAAATATCACTTATGGCATTGGTTGCAGCAATCCTCCCAAAATCATAGGCGCTATCTACAATGGGCATAAAAAAATCAACGGTATTTATCACCGCCATACCCCCACCAATATCCCATACCGCAGCATCATCATTGCTATGATTGCCAACCAACAACTCCCTAAAATGCATCTCACTGCGCTCAGACAAAATCTTCTCCAAGTCCGCCGGAGCTATCTTACAACCACATCCAGCCTTATGAGAATATTGGGTTAATTTTATGGTGCTATTCATCCTATTCAATTATTAATTGTAACTATTTCGTTTAAATAAAAGCGCTCATTTTGGGCCGATCCAACCCATATGAAGCATGCTTAACTGTTTTTACAGATTCAAACTTAGAACTAAAAACCTTAAGAAAATAGAAAATAATAAGCCCTAACTCCCGAGCCCAAACAAGTATCGCTGAATCACATCAATTGAATTGTTTGGAGGTATAAAAAACGGCGACTCATGTGCAAACAGATTGAGCTAAAAGTCAAGTAAAACTTTGCTAAATGAGGATTCCCCTGTGGGACTTTTTTTTAAATCCTTTTCAACCAAATGCAGATTGTTAAGCATGGGAAGTTTGAAAAATCACGAATCACTTTCAAATAAATGAGGATACTTAAGCTTAAAGATAGTCGAAAAATATCAAACCCCTTTCTAATAAATAAGGATTCTTAAGCGTGGGAATTTAGAAAAATATAGAATCTTTTTCTAATAAATGAGGTTTCTTAAGCATAGAGACAGTTCAAAAATATCGAATCCCTTTTAAATAAGAATTCTAAAACATGGGTAATTTGAAAAACATAGAACCCTTTTCTAATAAGAAAGGTTTCTTAAGTATAGAGATGGTAAAAAAAATCGAATACCTTTTAAATAAGAACTCTTAAGCATGTTTAATTTGAAAAACATAGAAACCTTTTCTAATTAATGAGGATTCTGAAGCATGGTAATTTGAAAAAATTGAGTCATTTTCAAAAAAAAGAGCTTTCTCATAAATGGGAGTTTTTGAAAGAAAATGTCTGGTAAATACCAGTCAAATAGCAAAAACAGAAGTACCTTCTCATTAGAATTTCGTTTGACACAATTGGCGCTTTAGCTATTCAATTACAATACAAAAGCCTGTGGAGATTCGGCTACTAATGGAATTCCGACTTTGGTTCGTCCTTGATATATTCCAATATTTCGCCTGGCTGACAATCCAATACTTCACAAATGGCTTCCAAGGTGCTAAACCGAATGGCCTTTGCTTTCCCTGTCTTTAAAATAGACAGGTTTGATAAAGTTAAGCCAACCTTTTCTGATAGCTCGTTGAGCGACATTTTTCGCTGGGCCATTACAACATCTAAATTTACTACAATTGCCATAGCTAAACGGTTAAATCTAGTTCCTCTTGAATGGTTACCCCTTTTTGAAAAATGATGGCAATGATATAGATAACAGCTCCCATGAGTATAAATGCTTCACTATCTCCCCAAAATTGGCTTAAGCTATGTGCCATAACAACTCCATCTAAGCGCAATTCCTTATCAAAAACAGCACCAAAAAAACTTATAAATCCAATAGCAAGCGTAATGTAACTTATCCATAAAATCTGCTTGGATACAAATTGACTAAATGGTTTTAACAAATCCATTTTTTGCATGAGATGAATAACAAAATAAAAAAGGCATGCTTTTAAAATGGCCAAAACAACTATAAGGCCATAGATCATAAAATATGCAAACTTGCTGGTTCGGTATACTTCCATCAAATCTAATTTTTGATAGAGATTTTTGATGATCTCAGGCTTAAACAGGCTAATGATGAAATTCACCAATATTCCACCTGCTTCAATACATAAGCCTACAAAAATAATCCAGGCCACAATGTGCAAGCCTGTAAAAAGGTAATTGTTTGTTTTCGACATATGATTAAACGTATTTATTACAAACAAATGTAGCATTTATTTATTGGTAAACAATAAATAATTATCATAAATCAAAAAATAATAAGTGAAAATCAACATTTCGCATCTTTCAACTTTGCTACCTACATCTCGCTCTCTAGCAATTGGCTTGCCAACTTCTTTCTCTAGCTTTTGCCCTTAATCGAACACTTAGGATACAAACTGCAGACACATCTGTCAGCTACTCCCCTTTGATAATATTTACAGGCTAAATCTTACCAACTCCCCTAGCAGGTACATATCAAATTTTCTAATGCGAAAATGCCAAGAAACAGCGAATGCCTTTTTGAGCAGAACAAAAAAAAACGGCCCCCAAGTTACTTGGAGGCCGTTTTCGTATGTTTCAATTTGCTTAGTCTTCCTTAGAAGCCATCAACAAATCGTATTCTTCTTTAGAACCTACAACCAATTTTTCGTAGTCGCGTAAACCTGTACCTGCTGGAATTAAATGCCCCACAATTACGTTTTCTTTCAAACCTAACATGCGGTCTACTTTTCCAGAAATAGCAGCTTCATTCAACACTTTGGTAGTCTCCTGGAAGGATGCAGCACTCATGAAACTATGTGTTCCCAAACTTGCTTTGGTAATACCCATAATAATTTGAGTTACTGTAGCAGATTGTGCATCTCTTACTTCAATCAACTTCATATCCTTACGCTTCAATTGAGAATTCTCATCACGTAATTTACGAATACTGATAATCTGTCCTGGCTTCACATTAGCAGAATCACCTGCTTCTGTAACAACCTTCTTGTCGTAAATCCAATCATTGGCTTGCTTCAAATCCCAAC
>JBILVK010000062.1:0-16357 GCA_044370475.1 Bacteroidia bacterium | reverse complement strand
AAGAGATGGGTTCGCTTTTGCCTGATATGGCAGCAGATTTTGTGGTTTTGGATATTGATTTTTTGAATACTGATTTGTTAAAAATTAGGAAAACTAAGGCCATTTCTGTTTTCATTGATGGCAAGGAGGTAAAATAAAGGTGCTGAAAATGAGATTGATATAAGAGAAAAAATAATAATGTTTGGACATTAAATGTATATACATATAAATTTGCATCAGTAAATGAGACTAGAGGATTCTATTAAGCAGAAGAAGTTTAAGAGTGAGCATCACAAAATGTTGTTAAATCTTATTTACACAGCCGGATTGATTAATGCCGGGCAAACGCGTTTTTTTAAAGCGTACGACCTTTCGCCGCAACAGTATAATGTGTTGCGCATTTTAAGGGGACAGCATCCCAATCCTGCCAGTGTAGGATTGGTGCAAGAGCGTATGTTAGATCAAATGAGCAATGCCTCGAGGTTAATTGACAAGTTAAAAGCCAAGAAACTTTTAACGCGTAAGGAGTGTAAAAATGATAGGCGACAAATGGATGTAACCATTAGTGAAGAGGGTTTAAAATTACTAGCGCTTATTGACGATAAGTTTGAGGAGTTTGAGCAAAAATTGTGTTGTGTTTCTGATGAGGAAGCGGCAGAATTAAATCTGATACTCGACAAACTTGCTACCAATGCAATTTAAAAAAGTATGAAAAAATATATCTTAATGATGGCCATTGCAGGTCTGGGATTATCTGCAATTGCAACACCTCCAGCAAAGAAAGCTGATGCAGTTTATTCAGTAGATGCAGCAGGTTCAACCTTCAAATGGCATGCAACCAAAGTAACTGGCGAGCACTATGGTGTTGCTAAGTTTTCTAAAGGTTCTGTTGTTGTTTCTAACAATGTATTAAAATCTGCAGAAATCAATGTAGACATGACGAGCATTGATGCAACAGATTTAACTGGCGAATACCATGATAAGTTGGTTGGTCACTTAAAGAGCGATGATTTCTTTTCGGTTGCAAAGTTTAACACTGCTACTATTAAAGTAAAATCTGCTACAGCTATTAAAGGAGCTACCAAAGATGCAAACAATTACAATATTGTTGCTGATTTAACCATCAAAGGAATTACACAAGAAGTTACTTTTCCTGCCATTGTAATTGTAAGCACCAAGCAAGTAATTGTAAATGCAGATTTAAACGTTAACCGTGCTAAGTTTGATGTTCGTTATGGTTCTTCTAGTTTCTTTGAAGGCTTAGGCGACAAAGCCATTGCGGATGATTTTAACGTAAAAGTTAGAGTTGTTGCTACCAAATAATTGATAAAAGGTATAATTAAAAAGCGGCCAAGTCTAAAAAGATTTGGCCGCTTTTTTTATGCTACCATCCTATAGAATCGCGTTCAAGGTCTTTGTATAGTGAATTTGCTATTCTTTATACGTGACTCAGCAGCCTCTAGTTCTTTATTATATTGAGAAATAGTCCCATAAAATCAACGATAAACATCTGTAAGAAAAAACAATGAAAACCTTTGCCTAGCAAGGGTTATCGTGTTTTCATGGCATTCTGCAATTTTCGATAAAAATGGCGTTTTTTTTGTACACTTTTTGTTGCGCATTTGTTACTCAACAATTTTAAGCAACAAGTGTGCAACAAAATTGAAGAGTGGATTTTGAAAACTGCTACATTCTGCACCACCCTGCGCCATAAAGGTGAAATAGTAAATGACCACTAGTAAGTACACTTATCAAAAAAATCTGCGTTTACTGCCAAGAAGTACTCACATTGGTGAACTTAAATGGAATCAATATAAATTCATTAATATGAAGGAAGGTTAATTGTTTAAACCTCTGTGATTTTATTGAAATCAGATAAATTTCGAGTTATTAATGTAAGGTCATATGCGATTGCAGTGGCAGCAATGATGGCATCTGGAAATTTATTTCCAAGAAAATCAATGACCGAATTTGTATCGATTAAATAGTTGGATTGTTCCATTCGTTACGACTTTGAGTCACATAATTCTGAAGTTCATCAACAACATCTGAATTTAATTTTCCAGCATATTTTTCAGAAAGCTTTTGATGGGGCTGTATGTTTTTTTTCAATACTTTAAGGATATGGAGGTCTTCCAAATCTTCAAGAAGTTTGTAAGCTTTGACATCATGAATTTGAATAAGAATAGTTTCCATATTAAAGTTATAATACACAAATATAAGTCTAAGGTTGGTTTTAAGCAAACTCAGGGCTATGAATCAAACACTTGCTTTGTTTGAATCTTTGAGAAATCAATATATAATTCAAATTAGTTTTATATTTGATAATGCTTTCACCAGCTAAAACAGCTTACAATTCTTTTACTAATTCCTATTTAGCGGGGTGTAAAATTGAATACCGCTTCGATTTCTATGGGATAGAATAGGACTATGAGACTTATGGAGGTGGAAGTACGTACGATTTTGCGTATAGGATTTATGATACAATGCTTGGCCGTGGATTAATTGCTGACCAACTTTAAGAAGAATTTGCCTTTGTTAGTCCTAACAACTAAACTCTCCTATTACTTCTCTCGACAAATTAAAACTTGCATGGATTCAACCCAAACAGGTTAAAAAGGATCCTCTACAGAGTTTATTTTATTATCGGATTTTTATGTAAATTTGAATTACAAAAAATAAACTAATGAGTTTCGATACTATAAAACTAGATTTAGCTAAGAAAATCATTGATACACAGAACAAAGGAATAATCAATCATATCAAAGCTATATTTGATACACACCCGGAAGCAAACTGGTTTGAGAGTCTGCCTGATGATGTCAGAGCTTCAGTAGAGCAGGGCATTAAAGAAGCCGATAGAGTTGAAGGAACACCGCATGCAGAAGTTATGAAAAAGTTTAAGAAATGGCTAAAGAGGTAATTTGGTCTAAACATTAGAATCAAAATCCGCTTTCTACGGCGGGCGGGTAAATCAAATTATTACAACTTAATTATGGCACTCCCAATTAATATTGAAGAATTAGTACACGGCAATACCGTTGAATGGGAACGCCTAGAGTTTAAGCAAGGCTGGAATCCATTGGATGTAATTCATTCGATTTGCGCCTTTGCCAACGACCTGCACAATTGGGGCGGTGGTTACATTATTATTGGTATTGCTGAGCTTGATGGACAACCCATTTTCCCTCCTATTGGTTTACAACATGAGCAAGTGGATGCCATTCAAAAGAAAATTATTGAGCTTGGAAATAAAGTTCAGCCGAACTATTTCCCAATTGCGCAACCATATGTGTTACAAGGGCAGCAAATATTAGTATTGTGGTGTCCTGCTGGAGATAACCGCATTTATACAGCTCCATCCTCATTAGGAAATAATGGCGGCACACGTGAAGCTTATGTGCGAGTTGGTTCAAACAGTATAATTGCCAGAGGTGAAATATTAAGGCGCCTACAAGAGCTAACCGCGCGTATACCTTTTGACGATCGCGTGAATAATCAGGCAAGCATTCAGGATTTAGATTTAGGACTGATTCAAGCGCATCTGCAAGAAGTTAAGAGTGGTTTATATGAAGAAAGTAAATATATGTCGTTTGAAGATTTATGTAGAACTATGTTTATCGCAAAAGGCTCAAATGAAAATGTACGTCCAGTAAATGTTGGATTGCTTTTTTTCTGCAAAGAGCCTGAACGTTTTTTTAATAGAGCTTGGATTGAACTGGTTTGGCATAAAGACAATACCAGCACGAACTACAAAGAATATTATTTTAAGGGGCCTTTGCAAAAGCAATTGCGCGATACTTTATCTTTTTTTCAAACCAATATAATTGCAGAACAAGTAGTAAAAGTTGCAACCAAAGCGGAAGCCAACAGGTTTTATAATTTCCCTTACTCAGCAGTTGAAGAAGCGCTATCTAATGCTGTGTATCATAAAAGTTACGAATTAGGAAGTCCAATTGAAATACAGGTATGGCCCGATAAAATTGAAATATTAAGTTTCCCAGGTCCAGTTCCTCCAGTTAATACCACCGTTTTGAAAACCCACAGACGAATTGTAGCCAGGGAATATAGAAATAGACGAATTGGTGATTTTCTAAAAGAATTACATTTAACGGAAGGCAGGGGCACGGGATTTCCAACTATTTATAAAGCAATGGCTGATAATGGTTCCCCTGCACCTACTTTTGACACCGATGAAACCAGTACCTATGTTTTGGCTACTTTGCCCGCTCATGATGGCATGAGTAACGGAGCTAGTAACGGAGTAAATGCCCTTGTTTTCAAAGACTTAGAGGAGATTTTGGCTTTTAGTAACGGAGCTGGTAACGGAGCTAGTAATGGAGTTGGAAATTTGGCCATAGAAATAATTAATACAGAAATTCACGATAGGGTTTATGAAATATTAGAAATTCTAACTGTTCGAATGAAAAGAAGTGAATTGTTTGAAAAAATGGATTTAAGTAACCAATCAAAAAATAGGGCAAAATATCTTGACCCATTAATTGAAAATGGCTGGGTTAAGATGGACTTTCCAGACGAAAAAACACATCCAAATCAAACTTATCAGTTAACAGAAGCTGGCAATAGAATTTTAAAATTGTTAAGTAGCGGAAACAAATAGAACAATAAAAAAAATTAGCATGGTTGAATGCAAAAAAAATGGGCAATTGCTATAAAAAGAAGATCGCCTTTCAATATAAGTTATAGACTGCTGCTCGTTTTATACCAATCCAGTATTCTATTTTAATCAATCATAACTTTGTGTCATTATAACTTGTCAGAAAAATATATCTCAAATTTTGCTTTATCATTACGATGAGGTAATAAATCAATTGTTTTATTAATGCAAAATCTTCGCACTAACATACACAACAAGCCTTACCGCCATTTTGGTGCATTTTCAAATAAATGCACTAAGAGCAAAAAATCGCACCTAAAATCCGACACAATCACCTACCTCTTCCACTTAATATGAAAAGTGAAAGCGGTGTTTAAACCTGTTTAAACGCAATGTTTTGGGTTAGGTATTATTTGTCCTTTAAACGCTCTTTGATGTCGAGGCGGTGTTTGCGAGCGGTGTCAATGGCGATATCATAACCTGCATCTGCATGGCGTATTACACCCATGGCAGGGTCGTTATGCAAAACACGTTTTAATCTACGCGCTGCATCCTCTGTGCCATCTGCTAATATGACCATTCCGGCATGTATGCTATAACCCATACCCACGCCACCACCATGGTGCACACTTACCCAACTTGCACCACCCGCTGTGTTTATTAAGGCATTTAAAATAGGCCAATCTGCAACAGCATCACTGCCATCTTTCATCGCCTCAGTTTCGCGGTTTGGAGAAGCCACAGAACCTGTATCTAAATGGTCCCTGCCGATTACAATTGGACCTTTAACCTTACCCGTTCTCACCAATTCATTAAACGCCAAAGCCGCTTTTTCTCTATCTCCCTGTCCGATCCAACATATCCTCGCAGGTAATCCTTGGAAGGCTATTCGCTCTCTTGCCATGTCTAACCAGCGGTGCAAAGAAGTATTCTCAGGAAACAAATCTTTCATTACTTGATCTGTTACATAAATATCATTAGGATCGCCACTCAAAGCTACCCACCTAAACGGTCCTTTACCTTCGCAGAACAAGGGTCTGATATAGGCAGGTACAAAGCCCGGGAAGTTAAATGCATTGGCAACACCACGCTGGTCTTTTGCCTGACCACGTAAATTGTTTCCATAATCAAAAGTAATGGCACCTCTGCTTTGTAATTCCAACATCAACTTAATATGATGTGCCATGGTATCTAAACTCAAGCGGGTGTACTTTTCAGGATCTGTTTTGCGCATTCTATCAGAAACCTCTTCTGCCAATCCCTCTGGGTAATAGCCATTCAAAGGATCGTGTGCAGAGGTTTGGTCTGTTAATAAATCTGGAGTAATATTGCGCTCTATCATGCGCTCCAATAAATCTATCACATTACATACTACCCCAATAGACAAGCGCTTACCTTCAGCTTTTGCTTTTAAGGCCATGTCAATGGCTTGGTCTATGTCTCTGCTCATTACATCTAAGTAGCGTGTTTCTAAACGCTTCCTAATGCGCCACTCCACCATTTCTGCAGCCAAACAAACCCCATCGCACATGGTAACAGCTAAAGGTTGTGCGCCACCCATACCACCTAAACCCGCAGTAACGGTTAAGGTTCCTTTTAAACTCCCATTGAAATGCTGACGAGCAGCTTCTGCAAATGTTTCGTATGTACCTTGCACAATGCCTTGCGAGCCAATGTATATCCAACTTCCAGCAGTCATTTGCCCATACATCATTAAACCTTTTTTGTCTAACTCGTGGAAGGTTTCCCAATTGGCCCATTTAGGTACCAACATGCTATTTGAAATAATTACCCTTGGCGCATCTTTGTGTGTAGGCAAAATTCCAACTGGCTTACCACTTTGGATTAACAAAGTTTCATCCTCTTCCAAATCCATTAGTGCTTTTTCTATCAGCTCAAAACTCTCCCAATTACGGGCCGCTTTTCCAATACCACCATATACTATTAAGTCCTCTGGTCGCTCAGCTACATCTGGATCGAGGTTATTATGTAACATCCTTAAGGCGGCTTCTTGAACCCATCCTTTGCAACTTAATTTATTGCCAGTAGCGGCATGTAATACTCTGCTCATAATTTATTGTTCTATGCGGCGAAAATAGGGCTAATTTTTTCTGTTCGCAAATTCTGATTTAATTACCATTTTAATATAAAAAGGCCATATTTGCGCACTTTTATTAAACACCATGATACTTACTCCCCTTTTAAACAAGCTTAAAGAGTTAATGTTTTTTGCTTTTTTGTTACTGAATGCTAACAGCTATGCCCAAAACAAGAACTCTGGAACGCTATATTTTACTTGGGGTTATAACCGCGAGGCCTATAGCAAAAGCACCTTGCATTTAAGTAATCATACCAGTGATAATTACGACTTCACCATGGTAAAGGCAAAGGCGCACGACAAAAACAATTTTGAGCATATTGGTCCGCTCGACGAACTTACCATACCCCAATATAATTTGCATATTGGGTATATGTTTAATGATAAAAATAACCTGGGAGTTGAGTTAAGTTGGGACCATTTAAAGTATGTGGTTACGGATAATCAGGTGGTTCATATAAATGGAAATATAAGGGGTAGGGAATTAGATTTAGATACATTGGTTGACCCTAATTTTGTGCACATACAACATACCAATGGAAACAATTATTTGATGGCCAATATTGTTAAAAAGCATCCTTTGTATACAGGCAAAAAAACAGAGTTGAGCATTCACAATAAGTTTGGGGCTGGGGTTTTGTATTCCTATACCATTTCTACTATAATGGGTAGTTACGATCCCGGACATTTTAAGATTCAGGGATATGTGCTGGGTGCCAATACGAGCTTGCGCTATGATATTGCAAAGTATTTCTTTTTAGAGGCAACTGCACAATTGGCTTTTGCTCATTATTTAAGTACCGAATTGGGGGCAGATCATGAAGGAAGGCTGTCGCATCATTTTTTCTCTGGTGCAATAGCCTTGCAGTTTGGGTTTAATGTGCCTATGGCTGTTTTTCATGCTAAAGCCAAATAGCAAAGGTGCGGATTGCAAATCCGCACCAGCATTAGTTTAATGTGCCTATGGCTGTTTTTCATGCTAAAGCCAAATAGCAAAGGTGCGGATTGCAAATCCGCACCAGCATTAATAGTAACACCAGCATTAATAGTAACACCAGCATTAATAGTAACACCAGCATTAATAGTAACACCAGCATTAATAGTAACACCAGCATTTTTAGTAAATGCCGGCATTTTTAGCATATGCTAGCTTTTTGCAAATGTGCGCTAGTTACAAAACAAGCTGTTGCGGATTTGCAATCCGCAACTATTAGGCAATTAACCAATGAAGCGCCATAAATGATATAAAATTTGTAAAAGCAAAACAAATTGTACCTTTGCATTCTGGTGAAAACAATGCAAAAAAATATCGCTTTATTACTGGTGCTCCTCATGGGCCTCAGTATTTTGCCATATAATGCATTTCACAGTCATGCTGAAGACGAGCATTTGGCGGCCATCTTGGGTCATCAGGAAGCAAATCATCATTGCGAATTAGATACGTATTTTTGTCAGGATGCATTGAGCAATCATTGTAACCACACCGCACATATAAGCGAAACGCATCCAGATTGTTTTACCTGTCAGTTTCATTTTATAAAGCATTACCAAATGGTGCAATTTAGTTTGCCTGTTTTGCAAGATAGTGAGCCGCATACTTACACGGCCATGTTGAGTAGATTGGTATGGGCAATTTTGCCTTTAGCCGCCAATAAAGGTCCGCCACAACTGGCATAGGATTCCTTTTTTTTATTAATCATTTTTTTTACACAATATTCCATGAACAATTGGTTCAGGGCTATTGCTATCTACCTATTTTTTATGGGTGCTTTGGTTCGAACCGAAATGGCGTTTGGACAAAGTTACCATAACTTACAATTGGTGATAAGCGATAGCCTAACAGAGCTGCCTTTATATGGCGCTACGGTTACTTTGCAAAAGCATAATCACCTGCATATTTCTGATGAAGATGGCAGGGTGTTTATTGATTCTGTGCCTGCGGGCAAGGTATTGCTGCACATATCTTATGTGGGTTATCATCATCATGATGTACAGATAATGATGCCACAAAACAATGTGTTGAAGATATGGCTTTGCCCAGAATCTTATCACTTGCATGAGTCTGTTATCTCTGCCGAGGCCAATGCTTTTGGCTTTTCAGCTAGAAAGAAGGAGGTATTAACGGCAGAAGAAATAACGAAGAGACAAGGGCAAAACATTAGTGATTTGTTGAAGTTGGTGAATGGAGTTAGCACCCTAAATTCTGCGGGTGGAATTGCGAAACCTGTGTTGCGTGGATTAACTGGAATGCGTTTGGTAACCTTGCAAGGCAATAGTAGGATGGAGGGGCAACAATGGGGTGATGATCACGGACCAGAATTGGATCCTTTTATGGCCAATGGCATACAAGTGATAAAGGGCGCAGCGGCTGTAGAATATGGTCCAGAAGCCATAGGAGGAGTAATACAGGTGATGCCAAAACCTTACAGAGAAAACAATGGTATAGGAGGTGCTTGGCAATTGCAAGGGCAAAGTAATAGCAAACAAGGTGCAGCTGCTGTTAGCTTGGAGGGCAGACATGGTGCAGAGAAATTTGTGGCATGGCAGGCTTTAGCAAGCGGCAGAATTGCGGGTGATGCGCATGCACCTAATTACAATTTGAGCAATACAGGCTTTAGGGAGAATGCGCAATCTGTACAAGTTTTGATGGGCAAAAAGCATTGGGCATGGGAAAATAAGTTGAGCAGGTTTACCAGTGTGCAAGGCATATTCGCAGGTTCACATGTGGGTAATTTGTCTGATTTAGAAAAGGCTATTGCTGCAAGTGAACCACTTATTATAAGACCTTTTACTTATGAGATAGGAAAGCCTTATCAAGATGTTTCGCATGTGTTGTATGCCTCAGAATTGAGGTGGCAGCCCAATGCAAATACCAAGCTTAGGTTTTTGTACTCTCAGCAAGTAAATAGGCGAAAAGAGTTTGATGCAGAGATGGTGTACAACCAGGCTTTAAAGGGACTTGCAGCCATGGATATGGAAATTCAATCTTTTGGAACTGAGCAATATCTTGAACAAAAATTGAAGCATCATTGGGCCTTCAAATTGGGAGCAACTCAAGCATGGCAACAAAATACCGTAGCGGGATTAAACTTTATTATTCCGGCTTATTCTTCCTTTTCTGCCGGACTATTTGCTTTGGTAAAGAAAGAATGGTTGCAGTCGAGTTTGAGTCTTGGACTGAGGTATGATTTGCGCAATTTGGATGTGCCAGCTTATAAACGCATGAATAAAACTTATGAGTACCAGCGCAACTTTGCAGGCATGAATGCGGGTTTAACCTATAATTATTTGTTTCCAAAAAATTGGGTAGCATCGGCCTCGGTTCAGACCGGATGGAGGCCACCTGCGGTGAATGAATTGTATAGTTATGGATTGCATTATGGCATTGCAAGTTTTGAAATTGGCGATTCATTGTTGCAGCCAGAGAGAAGTGTGCAAGTAGAATTTAACTTAAGTAAACAGTTGAATCATTGGCAATTATTAGGCAGTTTTTTTACGCAGTATTTTGATGGTTTTATTTATAAGAATCCATTGGAAGACCCAGTATTAACTATACGTGGCGCGTTTCCTGCTTTTATGTTTGCCCAAGAAGATGCTGTATTAAGTGGAGCCGAATTTTCTGTTGCGTATGCGCCTAAATTGTGGTGGCAATGGCAAAGTAGGTTTAGTTATTTACATGCACAAAACATCGGTCTGAACCAACCCTTATACGGAATGCCTGCCAACAGAATGAATCATACTTTAGGCTATGTTTGGGAGGATGGGGAAATTTGTAAGGGTACTTATGCAGAGATTGCAAGTGTGTGGGTTGCCCGCCAGAACAGGTTTGTAGCCGGTTTGGACTATGCAGATCCTCCGCCAGCATATGTCTTGTTTCATGTGAATTTGGGGACAAAAATTGCGGTAGTAAAAGAGAAGGAACCTTGGAGTTTGCATGTTAGTGTGCAAAATGTTTTTAATACAAGTTACAGAGATTATCAAAGTAGGTTTAGGTATTTTACAGATGATCCTGGAATTAATTTTATCATTAGATTACAAATACCCTTTTAAAAAAATTATGAAAAGAAATAACATGTTTAAGTTTGTTTATGTATTTGCATTGGCAAGTATTGTTTTGTTTAATTCTTGCAAAAAGCAAGACAAAGAAGAAACTCCTTTACCCGAGGAGAATGAATTAATTACTACCATTAGTTTACAGGTGGTAGACACTTTAAGTTTAGATACCTTTGTCTTTAGCTGGCGTCAGCCGGGCGGTGCGGGCACCGCTATTAGCGTTGATACAATTAAATTGGCGGCCAATAAAGGTTATAGGGTTTCCATTGATTTGTTGGATGAAAGCAAAAATCCAGTGGCTAGTATCACCGAAGAAATTGAAGGGGATGCCAATAGTCACCGCTTTGTGTATAGCACCAATGTGGCGGGTACCAGCATCAAGATTTTGGACTATGATAAGCAAGTTCCAGCTATGGAGTTGGGATTAAAGTTTTTGTTAGGAGCAGGTGCGGCGGGTACCGGAAATTTCAATGTTCTGTTAAAACATTATACCGATTTGGACCCAAAAACGAATGGTGTAAATGCAGGAAGTACAGATATTGAAGTAGCATTCCCTATGCTTTTAAAATAAGCCATAGTAAATACAAGGAGAGGCTATTTCTATCTTAGATTTAGCCTCTTTTTTTATGCTTAAAAGTATAGTTAAGAAGGATTTTTTTACTTACAAACTGGATACTGTTTTATGCATTAAAATAGTTAAGTTATTCTGACTGTTTTGGAAATTCTTTTTGCAAGTAAATTATCCCTTTTCAATAAGCAAAAGGTTGTTGGTATAAGCAACGCCCCAGAGCACTCTTACTTGCAATTGTAGGTTTTCGAACTCCTGTATAAAATTCCCTAGTTGCCCTTTAGGCAAGGTTTCTGCCATGGTATTGAAAATTATTTTACCCCCTTTTTGTAAATGATTTTCTAGGAGATGAGCAAATTTTTTAGAGGTAAACTTTACTGGAATTTTGTTGCCAATAAACAAATCTACAAGGATAAATGGGTAGTTCTTTTTGCAATCTTGAAGGTATTGCATAGCATCGCTTTCAAATAAGGAATACGGTTGGTATTGACTAAGGTTAAATTCGTTGAGTGCGAGTTCAATGATTTGTGGGTCGAACTCAACCAAATCCATGGAAGCTTTTGAATGAAAGTCTTTCCGTAAAGTTTCTACCACAGAACCTACTCCCATGCCAAGTATTAAGATTTCATTTGTGTTTGGTTCGAACCGAATTGCTTGAATTCCTTTTTTTAGGATTTGTTGAAGGGAGCCATAGGAGTAATTACTGAGGGGAGTGTCTAGTACTTTTTTGCCATTAAGCCAACTGATTTCTAACATTCCATGATGTATAGAGGGTAGCTTTTTAAGGACTTGGGGGAATAGATAACTGAGCCATTTTTTCATAGGGGTATTTCAAAATGTAAAGTTAAGTCAAAGCTAATAAATAATATTAGCCAAATTACATCCATTCTTCACACTTTCTAGCCAATCATCATTTTGCAATTGGACAGGTTAAAGAATGGTGCGTACTTACTGCTTTATTTAAGTGTATGACTGTATTTAAGAATCTTCTTGGGGGTTTATTTTTTAGTAGTGTAGTATTTGCTTGTTCTGGAGACAAGGCTGCAAAACAAGAAGTGGCACCCATTATTGCCACGGAGGATTTTTTTAAGAATCCCCAAAATGCTGGTTTTTCTTTGTCGCCTTCTGGCGATTTAATTGCTTTTACTAAGCCTGTTAACCAAAGAATGAATGTGTTTTATACACGCATAGGTTCTGGTGATACCACGCAGCTTACTAAGATTTTGGATAGAGATGTGGCCGCTTATTTTTGGAAGAGCGATAGTGTAATTATTTATATGCGTGACAATGGAGGCGATGAGAATTTTCATTTGTTTTCTGTCAATATTCGCACCCAAAGCCAGCGTGATCTTACCCCTTTCCCTAAGGTTGGCGCCGAGGTGGTAGATGAGTTATCTGATAATCCAGTAGAGTTATTGGTGGCGCTTAATAAAGATAATGAGGAGCTGTTTGATGTGTATAGGTTAAATGTTCTTACTGGACAATTAACCATGGAGGCAAAGAATCCTGGGGGTGTTTCTGATTGGTTGTGCGACCATAACGGGGTGGTGCGTGTAGCTGTACAGAACGATGGGGTAAATACTGTTGTTTTATATAGAGAGGGTCATGGAAAGCCCTTTAAAGAAGTATTGCGTACTTCGTTTAAAGAGACCTTAAATCCTCTGTTTTTTACTTTCGACAATAAGCATTTATATGCTACCTCGGATATTGGTAGGGATAAATCGGCATTAATAAAATTTGATTTAAGCACCGGCAAAGAAATGGAAGAGATTTTTTCTCATCCAGAGGTTGATATTAGCAATTTAGAATATTCTGAAAAGCGCAAAGTGATTACTTGTGTTAACTATACCACGGCTAAATCTGAGCGCAAGTTTTTGGACAAAGAAACGGAGCTTTTGTTTCAAAAGTTGCAAGGCAAATTGGGGTCAAAGTATGAGATTTATATTAGCAGTGAAAATAAAAATGAGGATAAGTTATTGGTTCGAACCATAAGCGATAGGTCTTTAGGAGCTACTTATTTTTATGATGTTGCCAAGGATGAGCTTACCAAAATTGCAGATAGGGCACCTTGGTTAAAAGAGGAACAAATGTGTGAAATGAAGCCCATTACTTTTACCGCATCTGATGGGATTCAATTGCATGGCTATTTAACCTTGCCCTTGGGTGTTGATCCAAAGAATTTGCCAGTAGTTGTTAATCCGCATGGTGGTCCGTGGGCCCGTGATGTTTGGGGTTGGAATCCAGAGGTTCAATTTTTGGCCAATAGGGGATATGCCGTTTTGCAAATCAATTTTAGAGGCTCTACCGGATATGGTCGTAAGTTTTGGGAATTGAGTTTTAAGCAATGGGGCAAGACCATGCAAAACGATTTAACAGATGGTGTTAAATGGTTAATAAGTGAGGGTATTGCCGATCCAAAGCGCGTTGGAATTTATGGTGGAAGTTATGGCGGTTATGCAACCTTAGCAGGATTAACATTTACACCAGATTTGTATGCCTGTGGGGTAGATTATGTGGGGGTATCTAACTTATTTACTTTTATGTCTACGATGCCTCCTTATTGGAAGCCATTTATAGAAATGATGTATGAAATGGTGGGTGATCCTAAGAAAGATTCTCTGTTGTTAAGAGAGGCATCGCCTTTGTTTCATGTAGACAAGATAAAGGTGCCCTTGTTTATTGCCCAAGGGGCAAACGACCCAAGGGTGAATAAGGCCGAAAGCGACCAAGTGGTAGAGGCCTTAAAGAAGCGTGGGGTAAAGGTTGATTATATGGTGAAGGACAATGAAGGCCATGGTTTTGGGAATGAAGAAAATCAATTTGAATTTTATGGTGCTATGGAAAAATTCTTAGCTACCCACTTGGGTGGAAGGTCGGTAAATAAACCATAGACATGATTGAGTTAAGACAAGTACACAAATCGTATCATACTGGGTCTTCTAGCCTGCATGTGCTAAAGGGAATAGATGCCGTGGTAGAATCTGGAGAGATGGTTTCTATCATGGGCTCATCTGGTAGTGGCAAATCTACTTTATTAAACATTTTAGGAATATTGGATACCTACGATTCTGGTGAGTATAGGTTAGAAGGTGAATTAATAAAGCAATTGAATGAAAAGCATGCGGCCCAATTGCGCAATCAATTGATTGGGTTTGTATTTCAATCCTTTAATTTAATTACCTTTAAAAATGCCATGGAAAATGTGGCCTTGCCCTTGTATTACCAAAATGTAAGCAGGAAAAAGCGTAACATGATAGCCCTAGAGTATTTGGAGAAAGTGGGATTAAAAGATTGGGCACATCATATGCCAAATGAATTGAGTGGGGGACAAAAACAAAGGGTAGCAATTGCAAGGGCATTAATATCGAAACCCAAAATAATTTTAGCCGACGAGCCCACGGGTGCATTGGATTCGCAAACAAGTTTTGAGGTAATGGATTTGTTGAAGGATATCAATGGCAGAGGCATTACAGTGATTATAGTTACTCATGAGCATGATATAGCCGAGATGACCCAACGCACCATACATTTAAAAGACGGAAATATATTAGGATAAGATGTTTGATATAGATAAGTGGCAAGAGATTTTTTCTAATATACGTAAGAACCGCTTGCGTACCTTTTTAACGGGCTTTAGTGTGGCTTGGGGAATCTTTATGCTTATTGTGTTGTTGGGTGCAGGAAATGGTTTGGAAAATGGTGTAAGAAACCAATTCTCTAGAGATGCCATAAACAGCATATGGTTAAATACGGGTAAAACCTCATTGGCTTATCAAGGCTATCAACCTGGAAGGGAGCTTAAATTTACAAATGAGGATTATACCTTGATATCTGATAAGTATGCGCGCGCAGAGCACATGAGTGCAAGGATGCATTTGTGGAATATTAACTTGATTAGCTATAAAAATAACTACGGAAACTTTAATGTAAAAGGGGTGCACCCCGAAATGATTTATCCCGAAAAGATTAGTTTGTTAAGGGGAAGATTTTTGAATAACAAAGACATTGATGAGCACCGCAAAGTGGCTTGTATAGGCAAGAAAATGGTGGAGGAATTGTTTAAAAAAGAGGAGCCTTTAGGTAAAGACATCAATGTAAATGGGGTATTGTTTAAAGTGGTAGGCGTGTTTTTTGATGGAGGTGGCGACCAAGATAATAGACGGGCCTATTTGCCTGTAAGTACTTGTCAGCGCGCCTTTACAGGGAATACACAAATAGACCAAGTGGTGATGAGTATTGATGAAAGTGAAGTTGACAAGAGTGAAGAAATGGTGAAAGAATTGCGCACTTTATTGTCGGCCAGGCATCATTTTGACCCCAATGACCAGAAAGCGATTTTTGTGTGGAACAACCTAACAGAGTATAAAAAAATAATGGGCCTAATGAGTGGCATTAAGCTATTTGTATGGATTATTGGTATTGGCACACTCATAGCGGGAATAGTAGGTGTAAGCAATATTATGATGATTGTGGTAAAAGAGCGTACTGTTGAAATTGGGATAAGAAAGGCTTTGGGAGCAAGTCCGTGGAGCATTATTACACTTATCTTGCAAGAGGCTGTTTTTATTACATCATTGTTTGGCTATATAGGTTTAATGTTGGGTGTATTTTTGTTAGAGGCCTTTAAGAAGTATATCCCAGATTCTGATTTTTTTAGCAAGCCAGAAGTGGATTTAAGTGTGGCCTTATATGCCATGTTATTGTTGGTGATTGCGGGTTTGTTTGCAGGATTTTTACCTGCCCGAAAAGCGGCTTCGGTTCAGCCCATAGAAGCATTAAGAGGTGAGTAATATGTTTGATGCAGATAGAATAAATGAGGTATTACAAACACTTAGCAAGAATAAGCTAAGAACTACGCTTACTGCATTTGGCGTGTTTTGGGGCATCTTTATGTTGATGATTATGTTGGGTTCTGGGCAGGGTTTGGAGAATGGTGTTACACGTTCTTTTGGAGGTAGTGCTACCAATGCGGTTTACATGTGGACACAACAAACCACCTTACCTTATAAAGGATTGCCAAGGGGAAGAAGTTTTAATTTTT
>JBILVK010000061.1:0-16498 GCA_044370475.1 Bacteroidia bacterium | reverse complement strand
ATCAACCTTAGCCACCAAACTATTAAAACCATTTCTTTGCACCACTTGATTCTTTAAAGCCAATTTAACCGTTTGGGTTTTCTCGTTTTCAAACACCTCTAACTTACGCTGCAATTCTCCCTTTTCTTGCAACAATTGCTCTACTGACTTTAACAAATCTTTGGCCTTTAAAACCTCCTTTAAAGAAGTAATAACCTGCTCTTGCTCATTCACAAAATCCTCTGCCGCCAAAGAAGTAATGGCCTCTATCCTACGCACACCCGCGGCCACAGCAGCCTCCGAGCGAAGTTTAAACAAACCAATTTCGCCAGTAGCACGCACATGTGTGCCACCACACAATTCTCTGCTGTAATTTTCATCAAAGGTAATTACACGTACAGCATCGCCATATTTCTCGCCAAAAAGCGCCATGGCACCCATTTTCTTAGCCTCTTCTATTGGGACACTTCTGCGCTCATCTAAGGCAATATTCTCCCTAATCTTTTGGTTCACCAATTTCTCCACTTGCGCAATTTCTGCTTCACTCATTCCCTTAAAATGTGAAAAGTCGAAACGCAAATACGAAGGATTCACCAAGCTTCCTTTTTGCTCTACATGGGTGCCCAAAACCTTGCGCAAAGCAGCGTGCAACAAATGCGTAGCCGAGTGATTGGCCTCGGTTAACCTGCGGTTTGCCACATTAACTTTTGCCACAAAAGTTGCTGCTGCATTTTCTGGCAATTGCGCCACAATATGAATCAACAAATTATTTTCCTTCTGCGTATCCAATATCTCTATGCGTTCGTTGGCACTAATAATAACGCCAGTATCCCCTACTTGTCCGCCACTCTCTGCATAAAATGGCGTTTGGTTAAACACCAATTGATACAATTCTTTGCCTTTATTTTTCACCTTGCGGTAACGCATAATTTTCACATCGGCTTCCACAAAATCATAGCCCACAAATTTAATTTGGTCGTTTTCTTCAAGCACCACCCAATCGTCGGTTTCCAAAGCAGTAGCCTTGCGCGAGCGCTCCTTCTGCATTTGCAAATTCTTCTCAAAGCCTGCTAAATCAACCTTAGAGCCACGCTCGCGTGCAATCAATTGCGTTAAATCTATCGGAAAACCATAAGTATCAAACAGCTCAAAAGCCTCTTCGCCATTTATATCCCCAGGTATGCGCTCCATGCGCTTTATGCCATTTTCCAAGGTGCGCAAAAAGCCCAATTCTTCTTCCTTAATCACTTGTTCCAAAAAGGCCTTTTTCTCTTTTACCTCCGGGAAAATATCTGCAAAAGATTCGCCCACCAAGGTCACCATTTGGTATAACAGTGGCTCACGGGTATCCAAGAAAGAATAATAATACCTTACCGCCCTGCGCAAAATTCTACGTATCACATAACCGGCTCCTGTATTCGATGGCAATTGTCCGTCAAGTATCGCAAAACTGATGGTACGTATATGATCTGCCAACACACGCATCGCAATATCAATTGGTTCAGACCGACCAAATTCTTTGCCAGTTTTGGCCACTAAAAACTTAATATATGGTAGAAAAACATCGGTATCGTAATTAGAATTTTTGGCCTCAATGGCGCGGCACAAGCGCTCAAAACCCATACCTGTATCTACATGCTGGGCAGGCAATTTCTCCAAACTGCCATCTGCTTTGCGGTTAAATTCCATGAACACATTGTTCCAAATTTCTATCACCTGCGGATGGTCGTTGTTCACCAAAGTACTGCCATCAACGGCCGCACGCTCGGCATCAGAACGCAAATCTATGTGTATTTCGCTGCATGGTCCGCAAGGACCAGTATCGCCCATTTCCCAAAAATTATCCTTTTTGTTGCCATTTAAAATACGTTTCGGTTCGATCCAAAGCGCCCAATTATCATAGGCCTCTTGATCGAAAGCCAGGTTCTCTTTGGCATCCCCTTCAAACACGGTAACATACAAACGATCTTTAGGTAATTTGTACACTTCTGTGAGCAATTCCCAAGCCCATTCTATGGCTTCCTTTTTAAAATAATCGCCAAAACTCCAATTGCCCAACATCTCAAACATGGTGTGGTGGTAGGTATCTACGCCTACTTCTTCCAAATCATTGTGCTTACCACTTACACGCAAACATTTTTGGGTATCGGCCACACGCTTATACTTAGGTTCTTCATTGCCCAAAAACCAATCTTTAAATTGGTTCATACCGGCATTGGTGAACATTAAAGTGGGGTCATTTTTTACAACTATTGGGGCAGATGGTACTATTTGGTGACCCTTGCTTTGGAAGAAATCTAGGAACTGACGGCGAATTTGGCTCGAATTTGACATTGGTAATCTGATTGTTAATTTAAAATTTCCGCTTGTAAGGGGAATAACTTATTTTCGATTCCTTTTTTTAATGTAAGAACAGAAAAAGAATTCTCCTAACTCTGCTGCAAAGAAGAGTAATTTGGCGAATACAAAAAAGAGAAACCTTGGCAAAAATAAAATACTTTTATAATCCGCATAAACTCGACTTTGAGAAGGTAGGTACCAGCATTTGGACGGTGGTATTGCGGGTGTTTGGTTTTTTATCGGCTTCGGCGGTGGCTGGTGGCATCATGGCCTTTGTGGCTTATAGCTTTATAGACTCTCCAAAAGAGAAGGCCCTCAAGCAAGAAAATCAACAATACAAATCGCAGTTAAAATACCTAAACCAAAAGGTAACAGAATTAAGCGGGGAACTTACAGAACTGAAAGAAAGAGACGCCAATATCTATAGGGCAATCTTTGAGGCCGAACCTATGGATATAAAAATTGGTGGCAGCAAAACCAGTCTGGCAGAACGTTATAAAAAACTGGAAGGGCTAGACAATTCTGAGGCCATTATTTCTTTAAACATCAAAATGGATGAACTGTCGGTTTTGGTTTCGGCTCAGAGCAAATCTTTTGATGAGCTGAGTGTGTTGGCTAAAAACAAAACAGCCTTCTTGGCCAGTATTCCTGCCATTCAGCCTGTGAGTAATAAGGACCTAAAGCGTGTGGCTTCTGGTTATGGCTACCGTATTCACCCAATCTTTAAAACACATAAATTTCACTCGGGCATAGATTTTACGGCTCCCCAAGGCACGCCAATTTATGCTACGGGCAATGGGGTTGTTTCTGTAGCAGAAAATGGCAATGGTTACGGAAATCATGTGGTGGTTGACCATGGCTTTGGCTACAGTTCATTGTATGCCCACATGAGTAGAATTAAGGCTAGGCGCGGACAAAAAATCCAACGTGGCGAATTGCTTGGCTATATTGGTTCAACCGGAACTTCTACTGCACCTCACTTGCATTATGAGGTTATTAAAGGTAAAAATAAGGTGAACCCTATTAATTATTTTTTCAACGATTTAACCGAGGAAGAATACCAAGCCATAAGGGATATTGCCTCGCGTGAGGGACAATCATTCGATTAATGCTTATGCTGAACCAAGACGATGCGGTTGAAAAATCTCAGTTTACCATTGGTGAAGTGGCAGAAAA
Source organism: Bacteroidia bacterium (assembly GCA_044370475.1). Lineage (GTDB taxonomy): Bacteria > Bacteroidota > Bacteroidia > UKL13-3 > UKL13-3 > B1. The sequence continues at coordinate 13,003 of JBILVK010000061.1, read as the reverse complement.
ATTGGGTGTAAGCACTTCGCTTATTCGCTTTTACGAAAAGGAGTTTGCCCAACTAAAGCCGAGAAAAACTGCTGGTGGAACCAGAAAATATAGCGAGGAGGATATTCTACTCCTTAAAAAAATTTACCAATTAACAAAGGTTGAAGGATATACCTTACCTGGGGCCAAAGACAAGCTAAAAGAGAAGGCAAATTCATTTAATTCTGTGGATGATATCAAGGTGAAGTTGCTCGATTTAAGATCGTTTTTGATTGAACTCAAAAGCCAGCTGCCTTAATATTGGTTCAGACCGAAAAAAATTACTTAAACACATAAAACAATTTTTCAATAAAAGAGCAATATGACAGACGTAAAAAAAACAATAGCCAAGACATCTCAAATAAGAATAGATGTTCATTTAGACCAAGAAAATCTTCCTATTGATATTAAATGGGATGCTGATGATGCAGATTTCGAAGGCAAAGAATCGGCCAAAGGCATGATGCTTAGCATATTTGACGGCTTGCAGCAAAATGCCATGCGCATAGATTTGTGGACCCAAGACATGAATGTGGAAGAGATGAATCTTTTTATGTTTCAAACCTTAGCTACCATGGCCGATACCTTTGAAAGAGCTACAGGCAACAAAGAATTGAGCGATGAAATGCGCGATTTCGTGCATCATTTTGGTCACAAAGCCAATGTATTTGGTCCTGATCATAAGCACTAGTTTCTAAAATGCCTGAATTTTCAGAAGTGTATGAATCATTAAAGCACCGTGTATACAACACGGTGCTTTCTTATTTACAATCGGCTGAAGATGCAGAAGAGATTACGCAAGATGTATTCTTGGAGGTTTATAAAAACATTGAAAACTATAGGGAGGAAGCCAAAATTAGCACTTGGGTTTATCGCATTGCGGTGAATAAAAGTCTCGACTTTCTGCGTTATAAAAACAGGCAAAAGCGTTTTGCTTTCTTGACTAATCTGTTTCAAGAAGACAGCAACGAGCTGGCGCATGATGCGCCTAATTTTGTGCACCCAGGTATTATTTTAGAGAACAAAGAGAAATCTGTTTACCTATTTAAAGCCCTGAACCAAATACCAGAGGCTCAAAAAACAGCCTTCATTCTCATTTTCATAGAACAATTATCTTACCAGGAGGCAGCGGAGGTAATGGACTCGAGTTTAAAAGGAGTAGAATCATTGGTGCAAAGGGCCAAGAAAAACTTGCGACTCAAATTAAGTAATTTTAAAAATTAGCGAAGGCTTTTTGTAAAAATAACGTCAAATAAGGAAAGCAATGAAAAAGAAGGAAGAAATATGGGTGGAAGAAGTGCTCCAAAGCATTGATGGAATTGCACGTGCACAAGCGCCAGAACATCTGGAAATAAAGCTTCAAAACAAGATAAAATCCAATGAGGCAAAGATAATTCCTATGCAATCAACTCAATTGAGGTGGATGGCAGCAGCAGTTATTTTACTCATTGGTTTAAATGTTTTTTTGTTAACGCAACGCCAGCAAAAATTAGCAAGTTTTAGAAGAAACAACCAAACCCAAGATTATAGTTTTGAAGCAAACGAATTAATAAAGCTCTAAGCATGAAAAAGGAATCATTTTGGAAAATTTTGGCTTTTACCTTATTACTCATAAACATTGGAACTTTGGGCTTTTTGGTATTAGATAGAAAGGGGGCTCACATGCCTCCCAAGCCCGACAAATTAATCATTGAAGGATTGCAGTTGGATGCTATGCAAATTGAGCAATTTCATGAACTCAAAAAGGCACATCGAGGTGCAATAGATTCGTTGGATGAGGTGGAAAAACAAGTGAGAAAATCCATATTTATAGAAATTCAAAAGGGTATTGGCAATGATAGCATTCAAAGTCAAAACCTTCAAAAATTAGCTGATTTAAGAACTCAAAAAGATCAAGTAACCTTGAGTCATTTTAAGGACCTATATCAATTATGTAGGGAAGATCAAAAAGCCAATTACCAAAACACAATTGAAGAAGTAGCCAAGATACTTATGCGCGGCGGAAAACCTGGTCCTAGGCCAGAAAGGCCGCAATAGTTAAGCAACAAGCTTGTTCAAAACCTCTGTTGAATCAACAAATTATGGCTTAACAACAGGCTTCCTGTACAAGGTTTCGGCCTGCCATATAACCCATTGTGCATTTCTAATTAAACCCGCTTCGTCTAATTTAAAATGGGTATATAGCTCAATTTCCTTTTTTTCTCTGCCATATGGCGATAAATAAAGTATGCCACTATCACCATCATAAAACATTGAAATTATCGGATTCCCTTTCATTTTAAGCTGGTAACCTAGATAATAGCTAACTCCATCTTCAGCCAATATCAACTTCATGCTGGTGTCTTTCCCAACATATTCGCCTAAATAATCATATTCTATTTCAAATGGTCCTTCAGAATCTTCTTCATTTTCCATACTTGAGATACTAGAGTCACTCGACAATATTTGTGTTTGAGTTGAATCTACCTGCGGGGCATTGCTGGTGGCTTCATTACCGTTATTGCAAGCAAGGATTTGGAATAAAAAAACAATTGAGAATAGATGTTTAATAGGAATTGCTTTTTGCATGATAATAAAAAGGATTAGGGGTGTATTAAATGATAAAAATGTGTAACTGATTTTTTTAATTATTAATTGTAATAATTAAAAAAACATTAATCTCCTTGGTTGAATTTTATTTATGATAAATCCAAATTTCGCTAATGACAAGCATTACGCTGTTGCTATTTAGAAATAAGGTTTGGATATACTTATTCTAGATACATTTCATTAAATGTTTTTCTGAAAAAGGTATCTCTTTCATAAATTACCCATAGGGCTTTATCATGTCCATCCAAACCCACTAAAACCTCTGTTACTTTCTTATTTTTACCAAAAGGTTGAAGAGCAATGATCAAAGAATTAGGATTCACTTCCCAAATTATGGCCTCACCTTTCATTTTTACTTGTGAACCTTCAAAATATTGAAACCTTGAACCTATCAGTTCTAATTTAATATTGGGGTCTGTACCAACATAATCCCCATTATAATCATGATCACGAACATCATCTGATTCACCATCATCTACTTCATCTTCAGAAGTTTGAGCAATAAGAGTATCATTTTGAATTACGGAAGTATCAGGTAATTGAGTTGCTACGGAATCTATTAATTGATTGCTACTATTGTTTGCATTCTCGTTGTTACATGAAAGTAAGGCCAATAAAATTGCGGCCATAAAAAATGATTTAGCATGAATTACTTGATACATAATAAATTTAGTTTGTTAAATGGGGATATGAAAATTTGTAGTTAGATATTACCAATTGTTGATGGTTATGATTTCAAAATCATAAGACTCTTCTGTTGAATTTTCTTTTTGGTAAATCCATATTTCTCCAGAACCAAGCATAACTCCGATGTAATTAAAAAATAGGTTACACGTGCAGCTTTTCAAAACTGCGTTTTTATAGCTTGGCGTAAAAATCTTATCATAATTTTGGATAAACTGGTTTTGATTTTTAATGTTGAGCGTTTTTTTAGGAGCAATTCGAACAAGCAATGGATAATGAACATTCTTGGCAATCCATACTTTGTCATTTGTGCGAACAGCTGTTTGAATATCCCCCATAAATTGCTCTACATCATCATCAACTCCAAAAAAATCAGAATACCGATGTTCTAATTTTCCGGCTGTCATAGATCCAAGTCGAAAAGAAACTGCAGATTTCACATTTGTATTTTTATCTACCCTTGTACCTTGCAGTCTATCTGTGCTATCCGAAATATTTTTCAACTCAAATTCTTCAAATACTTTCCCCTTTAAATTACCCTTTAACTTAATCTGGTTGCCATTTACAGTACCACTCAATATTACTTTGGATTTCCTATCACAGTCGCTATAACTACCATGTAACTCGCCTTCATCGGTTGCGAATAAGGTTAAATAAACCACTTTGTTATTCAATTTCCCAGAAAAATTATGCCATCGGTTGGCATCTAAAGTAAAGCCCCAAGCATTTGCATGGAAGAAACTTAAAAACAAAAACAACGCGACAAGTTTGGTAATGGGGGCAAAGGATTTATACATTTTATTGACTACTTTATCGAAAACGCAATTCATATTGTAACTTTGAAAAAGTCAAAAATATTAATTTCGACCTGATATTTCACTTTAATTAATTATTTTACAATTGTAAAAGTATTTTGAACCTAGTATTTGTTGCCACATTATACAAAAAAATGAACAAGAACGCATCTTATTATATTCAGAAACTGGGCTTAACCCAACATGTTGAAGGAGGCAGTTTTAAAGAGACTTACAGGAGCTCCGAACATATTTTAAAAGAACATTTACCGGCTATTTTTAAAGGGAATTGCAATTATGGTACTGCTATCTATTTCTTACTAGAGCAACACCAATTTTCTGCATTTCACAAAATTGCCAGCGATGAGTTGTGGCATTTCTATGAAGGCCAAACCTTGAGCATTTATGAGTTGGATCAGACCGGAAAAATGACTTGCCATAAATTGGGAAGTGACCTAGAAAATGGCGAATCTTATCAATGTGTAATTAAGGCGGGAAACTGGTTTGGCTCCAGATGTGAGGTGGAGCAAGGCTTTAGTTTGGTAGGCTGTACTGTGTCACCTGGTTTCGACTTTGCCGATTTTGAACTTGCCAAAAAGGAGGATTTGATTGCGCAGTATCCGCAGCACAGCGCACTGCTTGAGCAAATGTGCTATTGATAGATTCTTTACAATTTCAATTATAAAAAATATAAAATAATGATAATTAACAAACCAAAAGAGAGCGAATGCACGCCATATCAATGGGGCTATATTTCATTGGTGCCAGATACCAAAGATATTTTAGGTGAATTGCAAGTGCAGTTAATGGATACCATTGATTTGGTAACTTCATTAGATGATGCAACTTTGCTTACTAGCTATGCACCTGGCAAGTGGACCATCTTAGAAATATTGGTTCATTTGATGGATGGTGAAAGGGTATTTGCCTACCGTGCTTTGCGTTTTGCAAGAAAAGACAAAACGTCATTGCCAGGATATGACGAGAATTTTTTTGCCAGCAATAGCGCTGCCAACGACAGAAAAATACTGGGCATTGTAAAAGAATTTTCTTTGTTAAGAGCCAGTACCATTGAGTTATTTCAAAGCTTTACCCAAGAAATGTGGGATGAAATTGGCACAGCAAACGACACCCAAATGAGAACTAGCTTTTTGCCATATATGTTATGCGGTCACGAAATCCACCACCGCAATACCATTGAAGAGAAATACATTGGTAAGTAATAAAAAAGAGGCTGCATTAAACTAATAATGCAGCCTCTTTTTTATTTAAAACCTTGTAAAAAACTATTCCTAAAGCTTGACTAAATGCTTTAAAGGAAGTTTAAACGACTTGCTTCAGTTTCAATACTTCCTTATTTCAACATATAATTGCTAGAATGCACCAACACATTCTCTGCATACACATGAATAGCATAAGTGCCCGCTTCTAAAATGCGATCATCGTTTTCAAAAGATAAACACATTTCTTGCTTATCACCTGTATAAGCCACTTTCTGACTAGCAGTAGCGTCAATTGTATTGCCATCAACATCTGTAAATTGAGCTTTGGTAAAACCCATTAAAGCCTTGCCATTAGGTGCTGTAATTACTAAATAAATCATCTTATCGCCAGAACCTGCAACCTTATTATCCATTAAAGTAAAGCACGATTCAATTTTGTTGGTACGCTTGGCCAAAACACTCTCCACAAATTTGCCACTGCTACGTTTCTTAAATGAAGCCACCTTTACATACTCCACTTTTAATTGAGAAGCGGTAGCAACCTTGCCTTCCAATAAATTCTTTTGTTCATTTAAGTTGTTAACCTGACTATTTAAGTTAGAGTTATCCTCTTTTAACTTTTGGTTTTCGGCCATCAACACATCAATCTTCTCAAGGTATTCATCGCGTAACTTGCGCAATTCTTCCAACTCACTTTTAAGTTTGTTGTTGAGTTTTTTCATGTCGGTTTCGCCTGCCATTAACTTTCTAATTTTGGCTTCCTGAACCGATATTTTATCGTTGGCATCGTTTAACAAAGTATCTAGATTACCCGCAATGCCGCGGTATTTCTCTAGTTCCATTCCCACACTGGTAAGCTCTCGCTCCACCTCAATGCGTGCGTTCATTAAACTGTCAACTTCCGAACCATGCTGCACAACGGTGGTAGAATGGTTTTTCCATTGGTAAAAATTTGCCCCTAATGAGGTTATTAACAACAACAATAAAAGGGTTAAGGTACTGCGGTTAGATTTTTGTGATTCTGGCATGATATATTTATTTATAGCAAGTTATATAAAAATTCGGCGATTAAAAGTTTAATCTATTAACGTGTGTGCACAAGCCAATATTACATTACCCTGCATTTAAAACCACCTGGGTATTTGCAAGAATGATGGCCCCTTTTTTAATAATTACAATGCCATCGCGCACGCAATATTGCTCCGTTTCGCTATCTGGCATGTCCACATCCCCAACAATTTTCACATTATTTCCAATACGCACATCTTTATCTACAATACAATTTTCTAAATGGCAATCCTCCCCTATTCCCATCACAATATTGTGACTTGGATTTTCTAATTGAAAGTGCGTTTCGTAATAATCATTCCCAAACGTAACACAATGTTTTAAGATACTGCCTGAACCAATGCGGGCGCGATTACCAATGATGCAATGCACAATTTCTTTTGCGTGTATAATGCAGCCTTCAGAAATAACAGAATCTTTTACCAAAGTTTCCCCACTAAACTTGGTGGGCGGCAGCATACGCGCACGGGTATAGATAAATCGATTATTATCAAACAAATTAAAGTTGGGTACATCTTGCGCCAAATCTAAATTGGCATCAAAATAACTGCGTATGGTTCCAATATCTGTCCAATAGCCATTATAAGAATAACCTTTCACCTTCATGCCTTGTGTTATGGCACTTGGAATAATCTCCTTCCCAAAATCGTTGTGATGTGGGTTCTCCAAAAACATGCGATTAAGCGAAGCTTTGTTAAAAACATAAATGCCCATAGACGCCAAATATTCTTTGCCTTGTGCCTTTTCTTCTGGACCAACAGGCGAAACCCATTTATCTAATTCTGCTGTTTTAGGCTTCTCTACAAACTCATGAATAAAACCATCTTCATTAACCTTCATGATACCAAAACCAGGTGCATCATTTTTATCTACAGGTAGCGTAGCAATGCTAATTTCTGCGCCACTTTCTGCATGCTTTTTCACAAAATCACGCAAGTCCATTTGGTACAATTGATCACCACTTAATATTAAAATATACTCATGATCGTGACCCTCTAAATGGGTAATAGATTGCTTTACAGCATCGGCAGTTCCTTGAAACCATTGCTCGCTGCCAGGTCTTTGTTCTGCAGCTAAAATATCAACAAAGGCTTGCGAAAAGTGATCAAAGTGATAGGTGTTTTTGATATGCGCATTCAACGATCTAGAATTGTATTGTGTAACCACAAAAATTCTTCTGATATCAGAATGCAAGCAATTGGAAATAGGAATATCTATAAGCCTATACTTGCCTGCAATAGGTACAGCGGGCTTGCTTCTAATAGAAGTAAGTGGGTATAACCTTGAGCCTGCACCTCCGCCTAAAATGAGACATACTGTCTTTAGTAAAACATCCATAAACTATACTTTATAAATTTCTAAATAATTTTGCACCGCCTTGTCCCACGAAAAATCGAGATGGACAGCAATATTTCTTACAGCCTCTAATTTAGTGGAATCTTTGTACAAATTCAATGCCCTGTACAAACTCATCACAATATCACTGGCACTGGGCTCATTAAACCGTATGCCATAACCTCCTTCATCGCCAAAATCAACTACAGTATCTTTTAACCCACCTGTACTCCTCACAATAGGCAAACTTCCATACCTTAGGGCATAAAATTGATTGAGTCCGCAAGGCTCTACCAAAGAAGGCATCATTAAAAAATCGGAAGCAGCATAAAGTTGATGCGCCAAGCCTTCATTGTATCCAATATAGTTGGCAATATTCCCCGGAAAGGTGGCAGAAATATGCCTTATCTGGTCTTCAATAAATCCGTTACCAGAACCCAAGATAAGGAAGTTCATTTCTTTGTTTTGATGCACAAATTCACCAATGCCCGGCACCAGAATTTCGCCTCCTTTTTCTTGGTTCAACCTACCAATAAAAACCACCAGCGGCAGTGCTTGGTTCAGACCGAATTTTTGGCAAATTGCTTCTTTATTCTTCTGCTTAAACTTAGCTAAATCCTTTTTTAGCAATATCTCCAAATAGCTGTCAGTACTAGGGTTCCAGAGTTCTGTATCAATTCCGTTCACAATGCCTTTGCTCTTAAAAGCATACTCATTGTACAACCAATTATAGGCATTAGGTGTAAACTTTAATTCGTCTAAATACCCTTCAGAAACGGTGGTCACTTTATTGCTGCATTTGATGCCTGTGGCAAGCGGACAAATTTGTTGGTCCCAATCTAGCAAGCCACCAGCTTCTCTGGGAAAATGGGGCAAGAAACGCACTTCGTGGTGCGGAAAAGAACCCGCATATAAGCCATTGTGTATGGTAAAAACCGTTTTAATACCCGCCAACTGCGCAAAATCATAACAATGATTCATCATAAAAGGAATCAAGCCTGTATGGTAATCATGGCAATGCACTAACTCTGGTTTTATGTCCCAAGATTGCAGCCAATGCAAGGCCGCCTGTTGAAAATAAATAAAGCGCAAATGATCGTCGTGGTACCCATAAACACCCTCTCTAAACAACAAATAAGGTATATCTATAAAATAAACATCAAAGTCTAAACCACTGTTTACGGGCTTAACAACATGGAAATTTATGTGGTAATTCTCATTGCCAAAACTAGCCTCAAACACAGACTCACTGGGGTGATCGTAGTTCCATTTGTTGTTGTAACGCGGCATTACCACACAACTTTTCTTACCCGCCTTATTTAAATATTTGGGCAGCGCACCAACAACATCGCCTAGTCCGCCCACCTTTGCAATAGGGTAACACTCGGCCGCTAAATGAACAATGGAATACATAGCCTATAAAGTTTATCCTGCAAATTAGCAATTCCAAACTGCCTTGCAAGACTTCTTTTATTTTTTCGGTTCGAACCAAAGCATAATGCAAGATTTAAGCTGCTAAAGGTTCAAAAATATTTTTGGGTACAATTGAATTTTAAATTACGGAATTTAATTGCTCACCCTAAATGCTGACCAAAAAGCAAAATTTTGCTAGCATAAAATTGTGGCTATATTCGCAGGTAATAACAGCATCAAGTGAAGTACTTTTTAATTGCAGGTGAAGCCAGCGGCGATATGCTGGGGGCAAGTCTTATGGAGGGCATTCTTGCCAAAGACCCAAAAGCTGAGTTTCAGTTTTGGGGTGGCGATTTAATGCAGGCCGTTGGAGGGAAACTCCTGAAGCATTATCGTGATAGCAATATCATGGGTTTTGTGGAGGTACTCATGAATATTAGAAGCATTCAGAACAACCTCAAACTGTGTGAACAGCAATTTACACAGTTTGCTCCCGATGTTTTAATCCTCATAGATTATCCTGGCTTTAACATGCGCATGGCCAAAGCCGCCAAGTTAAAAGGTATCAAAACTTGCTATTTTATTGCCCCTAAAATTTGGGCTTGGAATGAAAAACGTGGTAAAAAATTAGAGGCCTACGTCGACCTTCTCCTACTCATTTTCCCTTTCGAAATAAACTATTTTAAGAAGTGGAAAGTAAATGCACATTATGTGGGCAACCCGCTTTTTACCCAAACCCAAAACCACCAAAAGGACCCGCAATTCAAAGCCAAAAACCAATTAGGCGATAAGCCAATTATAGCGCTTTTACCAGGTAGTAGAAAGCAGGAAATAAAGCGCATGTTACCAAACATGTTAGAGCTTTCTAAACACTATCCGCAATACCAATTTGTAACTGCTGGCTCACCGGGTTTAAACAAAGAATTCTACAAGCCATTTCTTATTCCAAATAGCACCATTTTGTTTGGGGTAACAAGAGAAATATTGGCCAACAGTGATGCGGCAGTAGTATGTAGCGGCACCGCTTCTCTAGAAACCGCTTTTATGAATATCCCTCATGTATGTGCCTATGCAGCCCATCCGCTTACCTATTTTATAGCAGATTTGGTGGTAAAAGTTAAATACGCATCCTTGGTAAATTTAAACCTCAACAGAGAGGCTGTTAAGGAACTTATTCAAAACAATTATACCCAAGAAAACCTTCAAAAAGAATTTGAAGCCATACTCCCTGGAGGCAATAAACGCGAGGCATTATTCAAAAGCTACCAAGAATTGTTTGCACTTTTTGCCAGCGCAGATGCGCAACAATTAGCAGCCACGCATATCCTTAAACTGGCCCAAGAAAACAGTTAAAATTACTTGCTTTTATATTTTAATAAGGACAATTCTGCATCGCAGAAATCATACTCAAAACCTTGATTACTCGCAATCAAAATGGTGCGCTTGCCCAATTGCGTCTTCATCAAATCTCGGTACCATTTTATCCCTTGTTCATCTAAATTTGAACAGGGCTCATCCAGCAATAATAAAGGGGTATTGGCATAAATGGCCATCACCAATTTGAGGCGTTGTTTCATGCCAGAAGAGAAGTATTTTACAGGTTTTTTTTCTTGTCCGCCTAAGCCACAAGCTTCCACCATAGAAGCCAATGTTATTTCGGGCTGAACCGATACCATGTTGAAATGAAAAGTAAGCATCTCCATCAAGGTGAAGTCTTCTAACAATTCCAAATAGGGAGCTGCCAAGGAAACCTTACCCACCAATTCCTCTTCCTTTAATATTTTGCCCTCCCAAGTATACTCAATGCTGCCTTTTGAATACGTTTGGAAATTGTAAATAATCTGCAACAAAGTAGATTTACCCGATCCATTATTGCCCACCAAAGCAACCGTTTCGTTCTTGTTAAACTCCCAATCAATGCCTTTAAATATCCATTGACGGTTAAACTTTTTTCCGATATTGGCCAGTGTTATTTTCAAGCCAGATTACTTACCATTGAATCCTTTTAATACCCCACGCTCAGAGCCCCTTATAAAGGCCAATATCTCATCGCGCTCCAAAGAAACAGGAACTTCCACCTCCACAATCTCCAATGCCTTGCTTAAATTCCTATGGTGCACAAATAATATACGGTAGATATCCTGAATCTCATTGATCTTTTCATTGCTAAATCCACCTCTGCGCAAACCAACCGCATTTACTCCTTCATAGGTTAATGGATACCTGCCTGCCTTAATAAAAGGTGGGACATCTTTACTAACCATACTTCCACCTTCTATCATCACATTTCTGCCAACCAATCCAAATTGATGAATAGCAGATAATCCTCCAATACGCGCGTAATCTTGTATGGTAACATGTCCTGCCGCTTGCACCCCATTGGCAATAATTACATGGTTACCAACAATACAATCGTGTGCCAAATGACTATAAGCCATCACCAAGCAATTGCTGCCTATTTCGGTCTTAAATTTATCCTTGGTTCCTCTGTTAATGGTAACACATTCTCTAATGGTGGTATGGTCGCCAATAATGGCCAAAGTCTCCTCTCCATCAAATTTCAAATCTTGTGGTATGGCCGAAATAACAGCCCCTGGAAAAATGCGGCAATGCTTGCCAATTCTAGCACCCGGGTAAATTGTTACATTACTTCCTATCCAAGTTCCTTCGCCAATTTCCACATCTTGGTGTATCATGGTAAAAGGATCTATGGTTACATTCTCGGCTATTTTGGCACTTGCATGTACACTTGCTAAACTATGTATTGTCATCTCTAATTATCCCTTTACAACTTGTGCCATTAAATCTGCTTCTGCTACCAATTTTTCGCCCACAAAGGCACTGCCTTTCATCACACAAATTCCACGGCGAATTGGACCTATCAAATCCAACCTAAAAATAAGTGTATCACCTGGTACCACTTTCTCTTTAAACTTGGCATTGTCAATTTTCATAAAATAGGTATTGTAGTTTTCTGGGTCTTCTACCTTAGATAATATCAAAACACCACCACATTGGGCCATGGCTTCTATAATCAACACTCCAGGCATCACAGGATTGCCAGGAAAATGGCCTTGAAAGAATGGCTCGTTAAAGGTTACATTCTTTATACCTATAATGTGGTTCTGACCCATATCCAAAACCTTATCTACCATCAAAAATGGAAAGCGGTGTGGCAACATTTTCTCTACATCAACCGAAGTATAGAGGGGTGGTTTATTGGGATCGTATTTAGGAACTCTTACTGTACCGCGTGTTTTTTTGATTAAGGCTTTAATCTTTTTACCAAAAGCAACATTTGCGGCGTGTCCCGGACGAGCAGCCATAATCTGTGCCTTGATTGGCACGCCTATTAGGGCTAAATCTCCTATTAAATCCAATAGTTTATGTCTGGCAGGTTCATTGTGAAAACGCAATTCTACGTTGTTCATAATGCCTTCCTTCCTTACCTCAACTTTTGGTTTATTGAACATTTTTGCCAAATGATCAAGCTCACTGTCTTCAATAACACGGTCAACAATTACGATGGCATTGTTTAAATCTCCGCCTCGGATCAAACCGTTATTGTATAATAATTCTAACTCGTGTAAGAAACAAAAAGTACGGCAACTGGCTATGTCTGTTTCAAATTCTTTTAAGCTTGTTATAGAGGCGTGTTGCGAGCCTAAAACGGGCGAATTGTAATCTACCATCACCGTTAAACGATAATCGTCTAGAGGCATAGCAATCATCTCCACATTGCGGTCGTCTTCTGTATAATAGATGTTTTGTGGGATGCTAAAATACTCACGTTCAGTTTCCAAATCACAAATGCCTGCTTCTTTCAAAGCTTTCATAAAAAACTGAGAACTGCCGTCCATAATAGGGGTTTCGCCACCA
>JBILVK010000172.1:0-4842 GCA_044370475.1 Bacteroidia bacterium | reverse complement strand
TGATAATCTTTGTTTTGTATAGAAAGTAACAAACCTCGGCTTAGCAAATAATCGCCCACCAAAACAGCAATTTTATTTTTCCAAAGGGCATTTATGGAGAAAAATCCGCGCCTTTCGTCGCTATCATCCACCACATCATCGTGAACCAGGGTGGCTGTATGCAATAATTCTACTAAACTAGCGCCTCTATGGGTAGAATCGTTGATTTCCTCATTGAATAATTTGGCGCTAAAAAACACAAAAATGGGCCTAATTTGCTTGCCTTTGCGTTTGATAATATAGTTCATTATAGTATCCAACAAAGGCACACTACTTTTCATAGCTTCCCTGAATTTGATTTCAAACAAATTCAATTCTTGCTCTATAGGAGCCTTTATTTGATCCAGCTTACTCACCAAGGCGCAATTAAAACAATTTCCAGTGTTTTTTTTCTTAGTGTTTGCTGATTTATGTTAGTCTTAATAAAATTCTCCATGCAGTTAGCTACAAAGGCTTGGTTCGAACCAAATCATTAGCGCGCGAAAAGGCCTTGTTTTTGGATAGAATCAAATAGCCTATATTGCAAGCCATGGCTAAAACACATGCAACTTTTTTTTGCAAGAATTGCGGTGCCTCTTCTGCAAAATGGATAGGTAAATGTCCGGCTTGCGGCGAATGGAATACTTATGTAGAAGAGATTGTACATAAGGAAAAGGAAGATTTCAAAAGTACTTGGAAAAAAGAGGGGCAAAGCATCTCCAGAAAACCTGTTGTAATAGATGAGGTTGAAAAAGGCAATGAAAAGCGCATTCCCCTTAAAGACCAAGAATTGTCGAGGGTTTTGGGAGGTGGCTTGGTGCCAGGAAGTGTAGTTTTAATTGGGGGAGAACCTGGCATAGGGAAATCAACCTTGCTCTTACAAGTTGCGCTACAATTTTCTCAATTAAAAGTACTTTATATTAGCGGAGAAGAAAGCGAGAGTCAAATAAAAATGCGTGCTGAGCGCATTCCTTTTCAGAATCAACAATGTTATTTGTTTACCGAAACTTCCACTCAAAAAATTGGCAAGGCACTCAAAGAATTGCAACCAGATTTAGTGGTAGTAGATTCTATTCAAACCCTACAATCAGATCTTATAGATAGCACCCCAGGGAGCATCTCACAAATTAAAGAAACGGCAAGCGATATGATTCGTTTTGCGAAAGAAACCAATACTCCTATATTTTTAATTGGGCATATCACCAAGGATGGCACCTTGGCTGGACCAAAATTGTTGGAGCATATGGTTGATACCGTTTTGCAATTTGAGGGCGATAGGCATCATGTTTACCGCATTTTAAGAAGCACAAAAAACAGGTTTGGTTCAACCAATGAAATTGGCATTTACGAAATGCAGCAAGGTGGCTTAAGAGAAGTGAGCAATCCTTCAGAGATTTTGATTTCGCAAAGGGATGAGGCTTTGAGTGGGGTTTCTATTTCAGCCACCTTAGAAGGTATGCGCCCGCTCTTGATAGAAACTCAAGCCTTGGTAAGTGCTGCTGTTTATGGCACTCCCCAAAGAAATTCTAACGGCTATGATGCCAAAAGGCTCAATATGTTATTGGCTATATTGGAGAAAAAATGTGGCTTAAGAATGGGCATGCAAGATGTATTTGTAAACATTGCAGGTGGCTTAAGAGTAGAAGATCCAGGTATAGATTTGAGCATAGTGGCATCTATCGTTTCTAGCTATGAGAACATGCCCATAGATAACAAAATTTGTTTTGTAGGTGAGGTTGGTTTAAGTGGCGAAATACGCGCGGTAAGCAGAATTGAGCAACGGATTTCTGAGGCAGAAAAACTGGGTTTTAAAACAGTGTATTTGTCGAAATTTAATAAGCTACCTAAATCAAAAATTGGCTTAAAATTAGTGGAAGTAGGCAAGCTAGATGAGATGCTTCAATTTCTTTTTGGCTGATCCAATCGCTAAGCAAATTTTTTCCAAATTTTCTTCACCAATTTCTCCATTTCAACAGCATGGAAAACCGCTAAGGATGCTGCTAAGCAAATTCCCAATTCTTCTAGGCTTAAAGGCTGCGTTTTAAATACATGGTTCATTGCTGGAAGATAGATTACCGCCATTTGTAAACCAAAAGTAAAGGCAACAGTAATGAGCAATTGGGGATTAGAAAAAATGCCATGCTTAAACAAGAATGCCCTGTCACTTCTTATGGCAAAAACATGCGCCAATTGAGACAAAGACAATACGGTAAATACCATGGTTTGCCAATGTTCCAATTGCTTGTTTATAGCCCAAGCTTGAGTACCCAAAGTAATAGCAGCCATAAACATTCCCACCCAAACAATATGGAAGCCTACTCCATCAGAAAACAAACTTTCCTTTGCCGGACGAGGAGGTCTGTTCATAATATCTTTTTCTGCCTTTTCGCTCGATAAGGCCAAAGCTGGTAAACCATCTGTGACTAAATTTATCCATAAGATATGAATAGGTAAAAGGGGCATAGGTAAACCCAATACAGGTGCCAAAGCAATGGTCCATATTTCGGCGCCATTGCAGGTCATAATATACTTGATAAACTTCCTGATATTATCAAAGATTCTTCGACCCTCCTTAATGGCATTTACGATGGTTGCAAAATGATCGTCGAGCAAGATTAAATGCGCAGCCTCCTTGCTTACATCTGTTCCATTAATACCCATGGCAACCCCAATATTGGCGGCCCTTAAAGAAGGAGCATCATTTACACCATCGCCTGTCATGGCCACAAAATGTCCCCTCGATTGAAGTGCATTTACGATTTGCAATTTTTGGTTGGGTGATACCCTTGCATATACAGCCACATCTTCTACTTGTGCTAAAAAATCTTCCTCACTTAATTTGCTTAATTGCGGACCGGTTAATACCAATCCACCTTCTTCTAAAATGCCAATTTCTTGCGCAATTGCTTTGGCTGTTTCTGGGTGATCTCCCGTTATCATTACCGGTTTAATGCCAGCAGTTTTGCAGGCCTCAATAGAACCCTTTACCTCTTTTCTTGCAGGGTCAATTAAGCCAATGATGCCAGAAAGATGCATGTTTTTTTCTACTGTATCAATGGTTAAAGGCGCTGGAATTTTATCTATTAATTTGTAGGCATAAGCCAAAACGCGAATCCCTTTTGTAGCCCATTCGAAGGATTGTTTTTGTATAAATTCTTTGTCGGTTGCCTCTTCCAATAAGCCCATTATAGACTCGCTGGCACCTTTTGATAAGGCAATGAATCCATCGCCAAAGGCATGCAAGGTGGTCATGCATTTTCTTTCAGAATCGAAAGGAAGCTCTGCAATCCTTGGGTACTTCTTATGAAACTCAATGTATTTTTCGTAGCTAACTAAATCAAGAATATTTTCTACGATGGCCAATTCTGTAGCCTCTCCTTGCGGTTGCAGTTCATGGTTAAATTGAATGTCATGGTTCAATAACATTCCTAATTGCAGCATGGGTATTTCGGTTCGAACCGAAGTGATTTTATGCTCGTAGCTTTCTACCACCCGCATTTTATTTTGGGTAAGTGTGCCCGTTTTATCGCTGCAAATAAAAGACACTGAACCCAAAGTTTCTACTGCGGGCAGTCTTCTTACCAGTGCATTTTGTTTGGCCAATCTTGCCGCCCCGCGCGAAAGTGAAATGGTAATGAGTGCAGGCAAAGCTTCTGGAATGGCAGCTACAGCAAGGCTTATAGAGAGAAGGAGAATTTGCAATGGGTCTTCGCCGCGCATAATTCCCGCGGCTAATAGGATCAGACAGATAACAAGAATAATGTAGGATAAGTACTTGCCAAACTTGGCCATTCTCATTTGCAAGGGAGTTGCTTTTTCCTTTTGTTGCAACATCTCAGCAATTTTGCCAAGCTCTGTTTTCATGCCCGTTGCCACCACAATGCCTCTACCTCTTCCATGGGTAACTTGTGTTCCTTTAAAGGCCATATTTAGCTGGTCGCCCAAGCTTAATTCTTCTTGCGGTAAGGCAATGTGTTTCTTGTCTATGGCAATGGATTCGCCGGTTAAAGACGACTCATCAATTTTAAGTGAATTGGTTTCATAGAGCCTACAATCTGCTGGTACCACGTTACCTGTTTCTAGCAAAACCAAATCACCTTCCACCAAATCTACCGATGAAATGGTTACAATGGCATTGTTTCTAATGACCATTGTTTGGGTAATGCTCATTTTCTTTAAAGCGTCCATGGCCTTTTCTGCGCGGTATTCTTGCACAAATCCAAGGATGGCATTGAGGATAATAATAAGTAAAATGATGAGCGTATCTGTGAGGTCGCCCATAATGCCCGAAAGCAAGGCAGCAACCGCCAGAATAATAATCATGAAATCTTTGAATTGATTTAGGAACAAAACCCAAGCAGGAGCTTTGTGTTTTTCTATAAGAATGTTTTGTCCTAAGCGTGCAATTTTTTCTGTTACAATCTCTTGAGATAATCCTTTGTAATTTGATTCAAATTCTTGGAAGATATCTTCAATTTTTTGATTGTAATAGTTGTTCATATGCTATCTTTATTGGACCTTGAGTACGTTTGTTTTTTTAAGTTCTGGAATGAACCAAGTATCGAGTGGTTGTTGTGCCCAAATGGTATTTAAACCGGCAAGCTCAGCCCCTTTGATATTTGCTTTGTTATCATCAATAAAAACTGTTTCGGAAGCGTTTATTTTTGCATCCTCCACTACAAATTTATAGCATTCTACATGAGGTTTTCTATGACCTATCTCATGAGATAGATAACATTTTTCAAATACCTCGTTAAACACGTCTTTTCCGTGCTCTTGATAAACGGCCTCAATATGAATGGAGTTGGTATTGCTGAGCAAGAA
>JBILVK010000008.1:0-50839 GCA_044370475.1 Bacteroidia bacterium | reverse complement strand
GAGAAAACAGCCAAGTTGTTGGTTCAGAAATACGGCAGCATGGAAGGCTTGTATGAGCATACAAATGAGCTCAAAGGAAAACAAAAAGAGAATGTAGAGAATAACAAAGAACAAGCCTTTTTATCGAAGCGCTTGGCCACTATTGATTTAAATGTGCCCGTAGATTTTGATGAGCGTGCTTTGTTATTAGAGGAGCCAGACAAAGAAGCCACAGAGAAGCTGTTTGTTGAGTTAGAGTTTAAGACTTTATTGAAGCGAGTTTTGGGTGATCCAAATCAGGCCATACAATCTCCTGTAGCCAAGGTTTCGCAAGGGGCTTCGGGCGGATTTGATTTGTTTAACCAAGGTGCAGTTTCTACTACGCCTGCAATTGTACAAGCGAGTTTAAAAGAGGAAGAGCCAGATGCAGAACCTGCGGTGAAGAGAAATACCATTCAAGATATAGAACATACTTATGAAGTATTAGCAAGCAAGGAAGAATGTTTAAATGCGCTGCAACTGTTATTGGTTCAGCCCGAAGTGTGTTTTGATACAGAGACCTCGCAGTTAGAAAGCACCGAGGCCGAGATTGTAGGATTGTCTTTGGCGTATAAAAAACACCATGCATATTATATCCCTTTCCCCAACGATTTTGAGGAAGCAAGGGTCTTATTAAAACTGTTTGAACCAATATTTTTGAGTGAGCAAATTGTGAAGATTGGGCAGAATGTGAAGTATGATTTAAACATTCTAAAGCGCTATGGGTTTACTTTGGCCGGACCTATTTTTGATACCATGTTGGCGCATTATTTAATTGAGCCTGATATGCGACATGGTATGGATTATTTGAGTGAAATTTACCTCAATTATTCTCCGGTAAGCATTGAAGAATTGATTGGAAAAAAAGGGAAGAATCAATTGAGCATGCGCGATGTTTCTTTGGATAAAATTAAAGAGTATGCAGCCGAAGATGCCGATATTACCTTGCAGTTGAAGGAGAAGCTTGCTCCAGAAGTAATAGCAAACAATGCACAAAGTTTGTTTCAAGATTTAGAGCTTCCTTTAATTGATGTGCTGAGCGATATGGAAATTGCGGGGATTAAAATTAATGAGGGTTTTTTAAATGATTATTCCAAAGAGTTGGAGACAGAATTGGTTCAGCTCGAAAAAGATATTATTGCGTTGGCGGGAATGAGTTTTAATATTTCTTCTCCTAAGCAATTGGGTGAGGTTTTATTTGATCATTTAAAGTTGGACCCAAAAGCGAAGAAGACAAAAACAGGTCAGTACCAAACAGGAGAAGATGTTTTATTGGGATTAGGGGAGCATGAAATAATTCAAAAGATTTTGTTGGTTAGGCAATTTCAAAAATTAAAATCTACTTATGTAGATGCTTTGCCAACCATGATAAATAAGTTAACGGGTAGGGTTCATACCTCCTTTAATCAGGCCGTTGCTGCTACGGGTAGATTAAGTTCTACCAATCCCAATTTGCAGAATATTCCCATTAAAACCGACAAAGGAAAAGAGGTACGTAAAGCATTTATTCCGCGTGGAGATGACTATGTATTGTTGAGTGCAGATTACTCGCAAATAGAGTTGCGCATTATTGCATCGGTGGCAAAAGAAGAGGCCATGATAGAGGCATTTAAGAACAAGCAAGATATTCACCAAGCCACAGCTGCCAAGGTTTTTGGCAAAGCCATTGAGGAGGTAACGTCCGATGAAAGAAGGAGAGCTAAGGCTGTAAATTTTGGGATTATTTACGGACAATCGGCTTTTGGTTTGAGTCAGAATTTAGGCATAGGCAGAAAAGAAGCTGCACAAATTATTGAAGATTATTTTAAGGCATATCCAGGCATAAAAACCTATATGGATACCACCATTAATTTTGCCAAAGAACATGGGTATGTAGAAACCTTAATGGGTAGAAGAAGGTATTTGCGCGATATTAATTCGGCCAATTTTACGGTGCGCGGATTTGCAGAGCGAAACGCCATAAACGCGCCTATACAAGGCAGTGCAGCAGATATGATTAAGCGAGCCATGATAAAAATTCACCATGCCTTAAAAGATCCAGCCAATGGCATAGTGCATTCTAAAATGGTATTGCAGGTACATGATGAATTGGTATTTGATGCACACAAATCGGAGATTGAATTATTGAAACCACTAGTGATACAAAACATGGAAAGCGCCATGGAGCTCCTCACGCCAGTAGTTGCAGAAGTAGGGGTGGGGAATAATTGGTTGGAGGCGCATTAACCCCCCTTCGACTGGGCTCAGGGTGACGCGGTATCAGATATAAACTGAATGAAAAAATTTAAAATAAAAGAATTCATGAAAATTAGAATCTTAATCCTTATTGGTTTTGTTTTCTTGATTTTTGCAGAATCTTGTAAGAAGGAAAAAACAATTGAGGCTGAAAATACAGAGGAAATAGTAATAAATGGATCGCAAGCAATCATTTGGTATACAGCTAATAGGTATTTTAATCCTTATAAGAATTGGAGTACTAATTTTTCTATTACTGCTGAATTTCATAAAGAATCACTAGCTGAAGGGTTACCTGTTAGTGTTGGATTTGTTAATTTCGGCGCTGTTGCCTTGAAAGCTTATGAACCTTCTACTGGATATTTTTATTATACTTTGCCTGCAATAGGCCCCAAACCAGATACAGCGAATTATTTAAATTTGGGCAAGGAAGTTGAAATTAGTTTTGGTGAAAATATTGATGCTAATTATAAGGCTTCTAAAACCAAAATTTATGTTCCAAAATTTGTGGATTTGAAATGTAATAGGAGTCAAGATGAGGAAGGTATTTATTACATTAATAGAAATTCACCTTTAAAGGTAGATTGGGCGGTGGATTCGAAATTTGATTCAATTTACTTGCAATTTTATTATGATGGGTTTAGTAATAATGATAGGAATCCGGAACTAAGTGATATAGATAAAACGATTAATTTAAAAGTACTGAATAATGGGAATTGTACTATTCCAAATCATGTTATGGATAATTTTCAAAAGGATAGTCGAATTGATATAAAAATAGATTTAAAAACAGGTAAAACTGTTAAGTTAAACGGGAAAGTTATTTGGATTATTTGCAATTCAATAAGTGGTTTTGGGATTGAGTTGGTAAATTAAAAAGGATATTTATTCGTCAAACCCGGGCATAAATGCGCCGGGCTATTATGAAATGCATTGGATAATAAATGCCCTGAACTAGGTATTTTTGATCCCAAAAAAAAGCCTGCTCAATCTCTTGAGCAGGCTTTTTTAAAAACTATGGTCTATCGACTACGGACTAAAAAACTACTTAGCGAAATTAACAGAACGATTCTCTCTAATATGTGTAATTTTTATAGACCCCTTACAAGTTAGCCCATTTTGAGAATGTTGGCTCATTATGGGTTGTCATTTCGTGTTTTACATGAGTTATATAAATATATATATTTGAATATCAGTTATATATGAAAATTTTTTGAGTTTGGCTTATCAATTGCAAGTCAGATACTAAACCAAACAACAATGAAAAATTTACGTAATTTATCAATCTTGATTTTTACAAGTGTAATATTATTGCCAAGTTGCAAAAAAGACCTCGTTGAAAAATTTGACCAAAACAAAACCACTGAGAAAGTAATTGCAAAGAATACTTCTGAAGTGAAGGCTCCCGAAAATTTTAAATGGAATACCAACAGAACCATTAAATTTACAGCTAATCCTATAGTAGGAGATGCAAGAGTATCAGTACTAAGAGTTGAAGCAACAGATGGAACTGTTTTATTTACAAAGCTTCAAAAAGTAAAAGAAAGTGTGGAATTAACTTTAGAGGTACCAGCTCGTTATGAAAAGGTGAATGTAGTTTTTGGCGGCATGAAAAAGACTTATGACACAAAAAGTGGAAAAGTAGAGCTTACCTTTAATTAAAAATACAACAAAAATTTATTAAGGCCATTAAACCTGATTTATCTAAATGCAAGAGAAGTTGCAAAAAAGAAAAAACCACTAGTACATAAAAATTGTAAATAAATTAAATGAAAAATATCAATACAAATTCAAAAACGAAAAGATTTCAGAAATCCATTCAAGTGGGTTCTTTAATCGTTTTGTTCATGTTAGTAGCAATCAGCGCTTTTGCAGCGCCCACCAACTATACAGTTGTTGGTGTTGACAAATTTAATGGTGCCGATGGAGCAGGAAACTCAATAAGCCAAAATGGAACTATTCTGGGAGATCCTTTTAATGCTATTATCCGAAATGGCTCAACTAACGATTTCACTTTCGATTGTGGTGCAATGACTACTAATTGGGATAACGAACGTAAAGGAGCAATTATTTTCAGATATACCAACACCAGCAGTTTTTATGCTGTAACGTATCATCGTGATATTTGGAATACTGGAAATTACATAGTTAGATTAAAATTAAACACTTTAAACAGCCCATTATCACCAGCAAGTGATTTAGCAAGCTACTCTATTCCAGGTGGAGGTGGTGTGACATCATTAAAGGTAACTGTAGTTGGAAGCTCAATACAGGTAATGATTAACGGAACTTTAAGAATTAATGTAACTAATTCAGTTAATCCTACGGGTGGCTACGGATTTGGTGTAGGCAATAGATTTAACAGCGATGATGTTTCTTGGAATAATGTTGTTTGGACACCAGCCTGTGCTACAAGAACAGTAGGAGCTGCTTCCAGTGCACCTTCTCCTTGTATCAATACTTCAATGACAGCCAGAACCCATGTAACAACAAATGTAACGGGTATAAGCTCCTCCACTGGTTTACCTGCAGGGGTTACAGCAAGTTATGCTTCAAACACAATTTCCATTAGCGGAACTCCAACCGCATCAGGAATTTTCAATTATACCATTACGCCCAATGGTTGTGGAAGTGCTACAGCTACAGGGACAATTACGGTAACACCCGCAAATACAGCAGGAAGTCCTTCATCTACCCCGACATTGTCTGTCAATAACGCATTAACAAATATTACCCATACAACAACAGGTGCAACAGGAATTGCAAATGCTGGAACAACAGGAGCTAATGGGCTTCCAGCAGGAGTAGCTGCTTCTTTGAACAACAATACGATCACCATTTATGGAACACCTTCTGCTGTCGGAATATATAATTACAGTATTCCATTATCAGGGGGTTGTGGTTCAGTGAATGCAACAGGAACAATTACTGTTAATCCAGCTGCACCTGCTACACCGGGAACGATTTCAGGAACAACCGCACAATGCGCTGGACTTGCATCACAAACATATAGCATCGCTGCAGTTACCAATGCAACAAGTTATACATGGACAGTTCCAACAGGTTGGTCAATCACCGCAGGAACAGTAACAAATTCTATTACAGTAACAGTAGGCGCATCAGGACAAAATGGAAACGTTACCGTAAAAGCAACCAATTCAGGTGGAACAAGTGCTGCACAAACTTTGGCAGTTACCGCTTCTTCAAACAACACTGTTGGAACGGCTTCATCAACCCCAACAGTGTGTATCAACACAGCGCTTACAAATATTACCCATACAACAACAGGTGCAACAGGAATTGCAAATGCTGGAACAATAGGAGCTAATGGGCTTCCAGCAGGAGTAGCTGCTTCTTTGAACAACAATACGATCACTATTTTTGGAACACCTTCTGCTGCAGGGATATATAATTACAGTATTCAATTGTTGGGTGGTTGTGGTTCAGTAAATGCAACAGGAACTATTACAGTAACAGCCACAAAAACTGTAGGAAGTCCTTCATCTACCCCGACATTGTATACCAATACGGCATTAACAGATATCACTATTCCTACAACAGGTGCAACAGGTATTGGAACAGCTACAGGTTTACCTGCTGGGGTTACAGCAGCTTGGGCATTAAATACAATAACCATCAGTGGAACACCAACAGCCGATGGAACTTTCGGTTATTCTATTCCATTAACAGGCGATTGTGGCAATATCAATGCTACTGGAACAATTACGGTTATTCCGAACGTAGTTGCACCAACCGCAGGTTCATCGGCAGCCATATTAACTTTCGTTTCACAAACTGCCATTACATTTACCTTTACCAAAGGAAATGGTGCTAATCGTATTATTGTAGCAAAAAGTGGCTCAGCATCTTCAACCAATCCAACCAACAATACAAGCTATGCAGCTAATGCAGCTTATGGTTCTGGTGATGCTTTAGATGGTTTTGTAGTTTATAACAGTGATGGACAATCAGCTACCATCACTAACTTAACTGCAGGTACAACTTATCACTTTAGTATTTATGAATACAATTCTTCGGGTGCTACTATTTTATATTCTGCTTCAACAAAATATACCACATCTGCTACTACTTTGCAACCAGATGCTGATAATGATGGTGTAGCTGATGCAGATGACCAATACCCTAATGACCAATACAAGGCATTCAACAACAACTACCCGGCAGCCAGTTTCGGTACTCTAATGTATGAAGACTTATGGCCAGGTAAAGGTGATTATGACTTTAATGACCTAGTAGTTGATTATAAATTTAACACCATCACAAATGCCGATAACAATATTGTTGAAATCCGTTTCACATTTGTGACAAGAGCCATTGGTGGTTCTTTGCACAACGGATTTGCATTTCAATTGGATGGAATCAGTCAAGAGAAAATAACTAGTGTTACAGGTTCAAAAGCTTCAGGAGCACCATGGATTTCATTAAACAGCAATGGTACAGAAGCAGGCCAGCTTGCAGGTGCTAATATCCTAGTTTTTGATGATGCATACAAGTTATTACAAACTCAAACTGGATTCAGCTTTGTAAATGTATATCCGGGATCACCAGACTCTGGAACTGATACAACTACTATTTTAGTGAAATTTTTATCCGATGGTGTTGCACCATCAGGAGGAACCTTAAACTATAGCGCATTCAATACAGGACTATTCAATCCATATTTGATAGCGGGTCAAGACAGAGGAAAAGAAATTCATCTTGCCGACAGAATCCCAACAAGTAAAATGAACCTTACTTATTTTGGACAAAATCAAGACAGAACCAATCCATCTACTGGTAAATACTTTAAAACAGCCGATAACCTACCATGGGGAATCAATGTAGATAGTTCAATTCCTTTCGCCACCGAGAAAACAGACATTAGTGAAGCCTATTTAAATTTTATAGATTGGGCTACTTCAGGAGGAGCATCAAGTATTAATTGGTTTTTAAACCAAGATGGAAACAGAAACAGTATCAAGTTAATGAATCGATAGTTAATAGTTTAGATCTAAAAAAAGCTGTCTCAAATTTACTTTTGAGACAGCTTTTTTGTTTTTAATGAAGCTGCAGCACTATTTCAAAGGAATGTTTTTCAGGAAAGGCCTTAAGGCCCAATATTGATTCTTGTTCAATCATCAAACCCGGGCATAAATGCACCGGGCTATTATTTGGTTGGTACATTGTTCTATCAACAAGCCAAGTATAAATGCACCGGGCTATTATTTGGTGGGTGCATTGTTCAATCATCAAGCCAGGTATAAATGCACCAGGCTATTAATAATTGCATCGGTCAATAAATGCCTTAGACTAGGTATTTATAATGCCAAAAAAAGCCTGCTCAATCTCTTGAGCAGGCTTTTTTAAAACTATGGTCTATGGTCTATCAACCATGGACTACTTAGCGAAATTAACTGAACGCTTTTCTCTAATTACTGTAATCTTAATCTGACCAGGGTAGGTCATTTCTTTTTGGATGCGTTGGCTCATGTCAATCGACATCAAATCTGCTTGGTCGTCGGTTACCTTATCCGATTCTACCATTACGCGTAATTCTCTACCTGCTTGGATGGCAAATGCTTTTTCTACACCAGGGTAGCTTAAGGCAATGTTCTCCAAGTTTTTCAAACGCTTCATGTAGTTCTCGGTATCTTCTCTACGTGCACCTGGTCTTGAACCACTAATGGCATCACAAGCTTGGATGATTGGAGATAGGATAGAGGTCATTTCAACCTCATCATGATGCGCGCCAATAGCATTTACCACTTCCCAATTCTCTTTGTATTTTTCGGCAAGCTTCATTCCCAACAATGCATGTGGTGTTTCTGCATCGTCGTCTGGCACTTTACCAATATCATGTAATAATCCGGCACGTTTAGCTAACTTCACATTTAAGCCAAATTCTGCTGCCATGGTTGCACAAAGGTTTGCTACCTCACGTGAGTGTTGCAATAAATTTTGGCCGTACGAGCTTCTGTAACGCATTCTACCAACCATGCGCACCAATTCTGGATGCAGACCATGGATTTGCAAATCAATGCAAGTACGCTCGCCTATTTCTACAATCTCTTCTTCAATCTGCTTTTTGGTTTTTGCTACCACCTCTTCAATGCGTGCAGGATGAATCCTACCATCTGTTACCAAACGGTGCATGGCCAAACGCGCAACCTCTCTTCTAATAGGATCAAAACAAGAAAGGATAATGGCTTCAGGGGTATCATCTACAATAAATTCAACACCTGTAGCAGCTTCTAAAGCACGGATATTTCTACCCTCTCTACCAATGATTCTTCCTTTTAATTCGTCGCTTTCAATATTGAAAACACTCACCGCATTTTCAATGGCATGCTCTGCCGCTGTGCGTTGAATGGTGCTCAAAATAATTTTCTTGGCTTCCTTGCTGGCTGTTAATTTAGCCTCATCAGTAATGTCTTTGATTTTAGATAAAGCTTCGGTTCTAGCCTCTTCATGCAAAGCTTCCACCAATTGCTTTTTAGCCTCATCAGCGGTTAGTCCGGCAATTTTCTCAAGTTGTTTTACCTGATTGTGAAGTGCTTTTTCTGCCTCTTCTTTTTTAAGTTGAACGGCAATATGTTGCTTTTCTAAACTTTGTTTGATAGAATCTAACTCTGAATCTTTGCGTTGGGCAGCTTCTTGTTTCTGCTTTAAGCTCTGTTCAATCTGCTTAATTCTATTTTCTTCTTTTAAAATTTGGGCATTTCTGTTATTTACCTCTTTGTCGTGTTCCGACTTAAGTTGAAAAAACTTTTCTTTTGCCTCCAATAATTTGTCCTTTTTCAAGACTTCGGCTTTTTCTTCGGCATCTTTAATGATTTGAGCCGATTTTGATTTGGATAGGTTATTATTAACCACCCACATAACGGCGGCACCTGCCCCAAGGGACAGCATGACAAAAATAATTACTAAATAGATTTCCATTTGGTTTAACAGTTTAATTTATACGTTAAACGCAAATTCTTACTACAACTGAATGTGCTTAAGCAACTGGTTTATTTGGTCCAGTTCCTCCTCTGTTTCCCTTGTTCCATCGGCAATTTGTCGCCTTAGAGCCAAGTTCTCATTTGCAATCTCAATGGCAAACATGGCCAAAGCATCTTGTTGATCGCGTAGGTTATACTGCTCGGCATATGCCTGCAGTTTTTCCTGTATGAGTTTGCCGGCTGCCCTCAGATTTATTTCTTCCTCTGAGTTTACGCTGAGGGGGTAAGCCCTGCCAGCTATATGGATATTGATAGAAAGCTCGTTCAATTGTTGTTAGGTATTTGGTTTAACAACTTTAGGCATTCATCTATTTCGCGTACATAACGGTTAATGGCTATTTTTACCTCCGTTAAGTCCTGCTTCTTTAGTTGAATTCCATCAGCAAGTTTACTAATTTTATTCTTATCTTCTAATATTTCTATTCTTTTTGTTTGCTCAAGAGCAGCAATTCGCAAATTTTCATTCACTTTTCGCTCCTCTTTCAGGTCCTTTTCCAAAGCATCAACGCGCAACAACAAAGCCTTAACCTTTAGTTTTATGAGCGCCGCTTTTTCTTTAGACTGCATGCAATTATCCCCTTAATACGGCCCCAAGTTCCTTGGTAAAATTGGCAATTAGTTTAGACATTACCTCCTCAATCTCTACATCGGTTAAGGTTTTTTGCTCATCTTGCAAGATTACACTTACCGCATACGATTTTTTTCCTGCCGCAATTTTATCGCCTTCATACACATCAAAAGCATTCATTTCCTTAATTAATTGAGGTGCGGTTTTGAGCGCTATTTTCTCCAATTGCTGGTAATTAACGGTCTGATCCAAAACCATTGCTAGGTCTCTACGTACTGCCGGAAAAACCGATACTAACTTTAGCTTAAATTTACTCTCAGCGGCCAACTCTGTTAAAGCATCTAGGTCCAAATCTGCATACCAAACAGCCTTGTCTAAATCGTATCTTTTGGCTGTTTTACTAGCCACTTTACCCATTACCCCAATTTGTCTTTTCTTGATTCTAATTTGAGTGGCCATTTCAAATCTTTCATCCTCCTCAAACGTATAGTTTAATGGCGTCACACCTACCTTAGCAGCTATTAACTCCACCACATTTTTTAAGCCAAAATAGCCAAACTCCACCTTGCTATTGTTCCAACTTTCTGGCTGTTTTCTTCCCAATAAACCAAAGGCCAAATGCTTTTGCTCCAAGTAATTTCCCAACTCCGTAGCTTCCCCTTTTTTGCTGTATGTTTTGCCTATTTCATACAAACGCAAATCACTGTTTTTTCTGTTGTTGTTATACTGCATAGCCTCCAACATGCTAGGCAACATTTCCATACGCATCACATCCAAATCATTGCTCAAAGGATTCAACAATTTAACTGCATTGGCCAATTGCTCCTCTGTATATTGAGCAGATTTGGTAAGTGAGTTACTCGCCATTTCCATAAATCCTTTGTTGCTCAAAAATTGCGCAAGCTTATTCTTTAGGTTCAAACCAAATTCATCTGCACTAAAGGTCATAGCAGACTTTACCTCCTTGCCCATTTCAATATTGTTGAGGCCATAAATGCGCAAAATCTCCTCAGTAATATCAACAGCACGCTCCACATCCACGCGGTATGGCGGCACAATTAAATTCCAATGCGTAGCACTTTCCTCCTGTATAGCAATTTGCAAATCATGCAAAATTTTACGCTGGGTTTCCAACGGAATATCCTTGCCAATAAGCTCGTTCGATTTCTTTGGATTAAACACAATTTTCCTATCCTCAATAGGCTCTGGATACAAATCTTTAATAGGACAAGGCACATAACCACCTGCAATTTCCATGATTAAAGCCGCTGCATCATGCAATGCCTCAAAAGTAACATTGGGGTCGGTACCACGCTCATACCTAAAGCTCGCATCGGTATTTAAACCGTGTGCCTTGGCCGCTTTGCGCACAGCAGAACCTTCAAAATAAGCACTCTCTATAAAGATATCGGTGGTCTCTGCACAAATGCCAGAATGCAATCCGCCAAATACACCTGCAATGGCTAAAGGCCTCACTGCATCGCATATTAAGCACTCATGTCCCAACATTTTTCTTTCGGTCTGATCCAAAGTAACCATGCGTTCGCCCACCTTTGCCTTACGCACATTTATTTTATGTCCCGCTATTTCCATGGCATCAAAAGCATGTAAAGGCTGTCCCAAACTATGCATGATGTAATTGGTAGCATCCACAATATTGTTGATGGGCGATAAACCAATGGCCTTTAACCTATTTTGCAACCAAGCTGGTGAAGGCTTAATTTGAACATTGTTTACCTGTATGCCACTGTATCTTTTGCAGCCACTATCCTTTTCAATGGTGATGGTATAAGGGTTTTCGGCCTGACCCACGATCAATTGTGGAAGGACTGTTTTTTTCTTTTTAACACCCAATGCAAACAAATCACGAGCAACCCCATAATGGCTGGCAGCATCGCCTCTATTGGCTGTTAAACCAATTTCAAAAATTTGATCTGCATATACTTCAAAATATTCTGAAGCCGCTTTGCCTACTACATACTCATTAGGTAAAACCAAAATGCCATCATGGCTATCGCCTAGGCTTAATTCATCTTCAGCGCATATCATGCCCTCGCTAACTTCGCCTCTAATTTTTGCTTTGCCTATGGTAAAAGCTTCGCCCTTGCTCGGATAAACAGTAGCGCCAACTGTTGCAACTAATACTTTTTGTCCGGCCGCCACATTGGGTGCACCACAAACAATTTGTTTGGTTTGGCTGCCTAGGTTTACCTGACAAACACGTAATTTATCTGCATTTGGATGAGGAATAGCCTCCAAAACTTCCCCAATAACAATGCCTTCTAATCCACCCGGAATAGAATAATAATGGCTTATGTCTTCTACTTCAAGTCCACATCCCGTAAGTAAATCTCCAATTTCTTGAGCTGTGGCTTCGGTGTCTATATATTCCTTTAACCAGTTAAAACTAATCTTCATATCTAAGCTTTTTGAGTAAGGTGCGAAAATAAGAATAAAAAAGTCTTTTCTATTGTGTATTCCATGTTTAATTTGCAACAAATATTATGAAAAGAACATTGGTTGTTGGGGCTTCGCCCAAGGCAGATAGATACTCGTTTATTGCCACAAATATGTTGGCAGAATATGGTCACCATGTATATCCATTTGGAATGCGTGCGGGTAATATTAACGAACATATGATTGAAACCAATTGGCCCCATGGG
The DNA here is from genome assembly GCA_044370475.1 of Bacteroidia bacterium. Taxonomy (GTDB): domain Bacteria; phylum Bacteroidota; class Bacteroidia; order UKL13-3; family UKL13-3; genus B1. Next base: position 38,354 of record JBILVK010000008.1, on the reverse strand, counting down.
GAGGTTTTTGATACGGTTACTCTATATTTAAATCCAAGTAATCAAGTTCCTTATCAAGAGCAAATTTTAGCCTTAAAACCCAAGCGGGTAGTGTTTAATCCGGGTACAGAGAATCCTGTATTTGAGGCGCAATTAAGGGATGCGGGCATAGAGGCTATTGAGGCTTGTACCTTAGTTTTATTGCGCACGCAACAGTATTAGGTTCAGACAGAAACCTTGGAAAAATTGATTATAGTAGAAATTTTATAGCAGAAACATGCAGTTGCAAAATGGTAATATGAGGCATCTTAAGATTAAATGGGGTGGCCTAAGGGTAGGGGTGATTTTTGTATTTCTTGTTTTGTCTTTTGCCCTTGCTAGCGCGCAAGAAAGGGTGGGTGTAGTTGGCACTAAATGCAGCATGATTCCTCCTAAGGAGTTTGTTTTTTCGAGTTCTTTTAGTGGTTTTCTGCAAGAAGAAATGGGTGCTTCAATTATGGTGAGTGAGTTGCCAATTCCTTATCAGGCCTTGGTAAATGGCTTCACTGCCGCGGAGTTAAAGAAGCGAGGAATGATTTTGAAGAGCAAAAAGACCATCGATTTTCAAAAGTCAAAGGCAACATTTTATATGCTTACCCAGCAGGTAAATGATCGGGTTTTTGTGAAGCAAATGTTGTTGTTTGGTGCTGGCAAGCAGAGCATTATGGTGAATGGCATTTATCCTGAAGTTTATAAGAGCATTGAGCCTCAAGTAAAAGAGGCTTTACTTTCTACTAGGTACAATCCTAAGCAGAAAAATGACCCTTTGGCATCTGCGTCTTTTTTGTTAGATGTGGCGGGAACAGAGTTTAAATTTACCAATTATTTATCGGGTAGCTACCTGTATACCATTGATGGAAAAACGCCCACCTCGAATCCAATTTTTATTGTAAGCAAATCAATAGATTATGTAGAGCCAACAAATCATATGAAGTTTGCGGAGGAAAGGCTCATGGCTTTGCCTGGCTGTGCTTCTGGGCTTATTAAAACCATGAAGCCTATTCAGGTAGATAGTTTGGGTGGCTTTGAAACTGAGGCCGAATGTAAGGGTGAAAAGGGCAATACAGACCTAATTTACCAGGTGATACTTTTTCAAGAAAGAAATGGGTATTTTTTAATGGTGGGAAAAGCCAAAAAGGAGACAGTGAATTACCCAGATACTTTCAAGAAATTAGCCTTGCGGTTTACACGTAAATAAATTAGATGACCCGCAAAGGGGTTGGTTCGGACCGAAAAATAGATATGGGTACAAATTGTAGTAGAAATATGCTTAAAAAATGAGTTATTTGCTATCACTAACACTTTACAAAAAAATATTGATTTTATGCGTTTATTTTCAATCTTACTTATTAGTTTAAGCATACTTGCGGCTTGTCAATCTCCAAAAGAAAAGGCGCTCAAAAACATCAAGGATTTGGAGGGCAACGACAGTGCATTTAGCAATGAATTGATGATGCAGTTAAAGACGGCATATGTTGATTTTGCCATGGCCTATCCAGATGATGAGCAAACGCCAGAGTTTATGTTTAAGGCGGCTCAGCGTTCTATTGTATTGCAACAAGGCAATGAGGCGGTAGATTTATTATTGCAATTAACCACCAAATATCCTAAATCTACTTTTGTAGAAGATGCTACTTTTTTGATGGCATATACCTACGAAAATAACTTGCATGATTTGGTTCGAGCCAAAACTTTGTACGAGGAGTTTTTGCAAAAGTTTCCAAATGGCGAATTGGCACAAGATGCTAAGCTTTCCTTGGATAATTTGGGTAAATCACCCGAGGAGTTGATAGGAAATTTACCTTCCGAAGAATAGTTTATTAGGCATATGGCCTTATGCCATTACCCTGCCATTGCGTGTTTACCCAATGTGCTTTAAGCGAAATGTCCTTGATGTGTCCATCTAATTCTTCCATAGAATTATTGATATGTGTAAACATCTCGTCTTCATTTATGAGGGTGAAATCTTTTTCCTTTAGAAGGTCGAAAAGGCCCAGAAGTCTTGCCAGTGGTGCTCTTACCACATGTGATTGAATCCAAGAAATCTCCTTGAGAATATTGTTTTGTTGTTCCAAGGTGTTTACATAAGTCTTTCTTTCTGATATATCGTTGAACACTAGGATATTGAAATTTTCAATAAAAGCATGTGTAATTTCAAAGGTATGTTCTGAACCATGCTTTGTTTTTATCTCCACTTCGAATGGTTCTGAGTATTTATTTTGATCTTTGTTATGTGTAAAAAGTTGTGTGATTTTTTGCGAAACACTGGCTCTGTATTCTTCATTAGGAAAAACTAATTGACAGCAGGTTTGAACATCTTTTATTTCGGTTGCATCATACCCAATGAGTTCTTCTAGCTTTTTATTTACTAGCGAAACCGTGTTTCCATTTTTTTCTATGGCAACAATGCCAAAAGGAGAAAGATTGAAAAGGGAGCGGTACTTTTCTTCGCTTGATTTAAGCAAGTCCTCGGCGTTTTTTCTATAGGTTATTTCTTCTTTGATGGCAATAAAATGAGTGATCTTTCCTGTTTCGTTGTGTATGGGACAAATGGAGGCATACTCCCAATATTCCTCCCCATTTTTCTTCATGTTTTTAAATTCTCCACTCCATTTTTCTCCTGCGCTTATTTGTTTCCATAAAGCTTCATATTCATGAGATGATTTGTCGCCCGACTTAAGTATACGAGGGTTTCTGCCTACCACCTCCTCAAATGAATAGCCTGTGACTTTACAGAAATAGGGATTTACATATTCTATTTCTCCTTTTAGGTTAGTAATGACAATAGATGCTGGACTTTGATCTATGGCTTTAGAGAGTTTTCTAACTTGTTCCTCTGCTAATTTTCTCTTGGTAATATCTTGATGGGTACCTGCCATCATGAGAGGTTTTCCTTGCGGCGACCATTTAAATATTTTTCCTCTGTCGAGCACCCAAATCCACTCCCCATTTTTATGCTTCATTCTAAATTCTGCTTCATAGAACTCGCTTTCTCCCTTAAAATATTGGTCTAATTTTGCATCTGTTAGTTCTTTGTCGTCTGGATGCATAAAATGATACCAAGTAGATAAGTTAAGAGGTGAAATTTCATCTAATTGATATCCTAATATTTGAGCCCATCTTTTATTGTAAATGGTTTCGTCGGTTTCAATATTCCATTCCCATGTTCCGGCCAATGTTCCTTCTAATACATTTCTTAACCGGTCTCTTTCTTCTTGCAATCCTTTTTCAGATTGTTTAATATCATCTATGTCTTGAAATGTCCCTAAAAGCCTTAGGCAGGTATTATTAAAAAATTCTGTGTTTCCTATGGCTCTTACCCATTTCTTATTACCTTTTGCTGTAACAATAATTAACTCTAGGTCGAAATCAATGCCTTTTTCAATTGCATCATTTACCGCATTTGTTATTTTTTCTTGGCTAAATTCAGTGTCATAAAAATTAAGTGCCTCTTCTAAACTTGGAACAAAATCATTGTTTACTTCATGTATGTCTTTTGTTACCTTAGACCAGCTAAGTTTTTTACTTTGAACATCTAATTCAAATGACCCAATTTTGGCCATTTTGCCAGCCTTTTCAAATAAATGATTGGTTCTGCGTAGCTCTAGTTCAGTCCTTTTTAAATCAGTGATATCTACTGCAGTTCCTGCATACCCATGCAATTCGTTGTTATCTTTATAAACAGGTTTTGTCTTGCATTTTATCCAAACAGTTTCGTTGCCGTTTCTTTTAATTATTAGTACATGTTCATAACCTTGCTTGGTATAAAATTTCTCATGCAATTGCTTAATTACTTCAGGGTCTTCATGAATTAAATTGTCTAAAAACGAATTGGGGTTTTCGTAGAAACTTTGGCATGATTTTCCAAAGAGCTTTTCATAGGTTGAATTTACAAATAGTAGATTTTTTCCTGAGGGATCCATAAGCCAAAAGACTTCCTCTACAGCATCTGCAAACATTCCAAAGTCAAAGCCGGCCAACTTTTTGGGAAGTTTATCCATTATGAAGGGGTATTTATTAAAAAAAAATCCTAAAAAATTGACCCTAATAATGCGTTTATGGCATTTATTGGGTGTTATTTGATGTGGAATTGTTTTTTATTCTATGTCAATTTAATTGTTTTTTCACAAATAGCAATGCTTTTTGTGAATTTTACAATTATTTATTATTGTGGTTTTGTTGATTTTAAACCTTTTGCTTCAGTTTAATTTCCATTTTACCTAGGTTAAGGACGGCTTTTAGTTTTACCAGAATATCACTTCCCAATACACCAACTATTTCTGATAGTCCAAGCATTTTATAGGCGCTATTCACATGACTTAAGTCCAAAACGGCAACCTCAATTTTACGCATTTTAATCTCACCAAATTTTATCGACCCAAGGTCCTTCAGTTGCGTTTGAACCTGACTAGACCCAAGTCCAACCGAATGCATTTCTAAAGGCTCGTTAGAATGAGCATGCGCAAATTCTTGTATTTTATTAGTATCAAATGCAGTTTTTGAGGCACCTGTATCCAACAACAATCGTGCTTTTTTGCGACCTATTTTTACATAGATAAAAAGATGGAAATTACCTGGTTCAATTTCAATGAACTCTATAGGCAAAACAGATGTAGTGTACAAATTATAGGGTGCTATTTATTCTCTTACAATAACCCGCTTGGTTTCTATGCCTTTTTGGGTTTTAACTTGTACAAAAATAGTCTGATTTGGTTTAATAAACTCACTTAACTTTATTTCAACTTCTGTGCTATGCAAGGCAGGTGTCGTTCCATAAAGTTTTCTGCCCAATACATCCAAGATGACAATCTCTTCTATTTCATCTTTGGAAGAAATTATATGCAGTTCATGTTGTGCCGGATTTGGATAAACTTTTACCTCATTTTCTTTGCCACTTATTGAGTTAAGGCCTATTGGAAAAGTTACCTCAAACGCATCATTTAAATAGAGCAATGTAACGCCTACAGTATCCCAGTTTTTAATTAATCCTATTGAATAGAATCCCCTATTTGCCATATTCGAAACATCTACGTCAACATTTAATAGGGTGTCGTTTATTGTCTGATAATTGCCAGTAAAAATGTAGGTAGACGGACTTCCTTGTCTAAAGAAAGCGAGGGTTTGACTGCCCTGGGTAAATTCTGTTTTTCTACCCGTAATGCTTACTGTTAAGGTCTGACCCAATCCAGCTTTGGAAGGGGATATAGATACCAATCGCGGACCGTTGTTCTCATTCACCGTAAATGCGTTTGGCAAAAACAAATTGCCATCTATAGAATTAATCACCATCAAATCATACTTTCCTACTGGTGCATTGTTGGATATAATGATGCCACCACTTAGGTGGTTATCATCAACCGGATTGCCATATCCTTCTATGGCAAAAGTTGGCGAACCTTGCCTCATAAATTGAATGATATTGGTACCCGAACCTTGGGCAAAATGCGCTCTTACTCCGGTAATGCTAATAGGTAAAGCCTGACCTTGTTTTCCAATATTAGGTGTTATACTTACAAGCTCCGCTCCACCCTTTACTTCAAAGTTGTTTAAAGAGATTAAGGTATTGTCTAAATTATTATAAACCGCATATGTATATACCCCATTAGGCGCATTGGGCGAAATGGTTAAAGTGCTTTTGAGTCTAAAATTATTTTCTGCTTGTATATTGCTAGCCGTAATAAAGTTGGTGGGTGATCCTTGCCTAAAGAAGGAAACTGAATTGGGTGCATAGGTGAAATTAGTTGGGCCCACAGCGGAAAACAAAACCTGCAAAGTGGTACCTTTTGCCCCAGAATTAGGCGAAATTTCAACATATTTTTGTGGTGTTGTGCTTTCTTTTATATCAATACACTCGAGCAAATAGAGAACATATTTTTCACTTTTAACCATTAAATTGTAGGTTCCCAATGGGGCATTTTTACTAATGCTTATATTGGCTATTAAGATAGAATCTCCTGGAAACGCAGTCGTTTCAGGCCTTACACTATTAACGGTAATGCCAGAACTGCTACTTCCTTGCTTAAAGAAAGATACTGTATGACTTCCTTGCCTAAATTTGGTATTTACTCCAATGATGCTTACGTCTAAAGTATGGTCCCTTTCAATATTATAAGGATAACTTTTAACAGTGTGCAACCTAGGCGCATCTCCAATACCGCCGTAAAAAGCCTTTGAAAGGAACAAGCCAGTATCCATCGAATTTGCCATTCTAATGTCATACCAACCAGGTGTGATATTAGAAGGAGGACTAATATGCAATCTTAGGGTGGTATTATTTATAATTTCGGGGTTAAATACAAATTGATTGGTTGGTGAGTTTGAACCATGTGGGTAAATAAACAAGCTTGTTAAGCCTCCAGAAGATTGAAAATGGGTATTGTTTCCTTTAATGATGATAGGTGTGCTTCCTATCATGCCAGGGGAAACAGTATCTGGCGTGGCATAAATTAAAAAAGTTCCTGTGCCATTTCCGGTACCTGATTGCAATACCTGTATGCCTGTCAATTGAACATCTGGATTCAAAGGATTTTTGATAACACAAGAATATGTAACACCTGCTTGCGCATTTATTTTAGCTACAATGATGCCACCCATTAAAGTATTATTCGCAACTGAAGAGTTTACCAAACGCAAATCTTCAGTTGGCGAACCACTTTTGTAAAAGATAGCTGTATTGGTTCCTCTCGCAAACTGCGTGCCTGTACCTGTAATCTTAACAGGTAAAGATTGTCCTTGCTTAACCTGATTGGTGTTCACAAAAACGGCCTGCTGCGCAAGTATAGAAAAATGAAATGCTAGAAGGCTAAAAAGGAGTATGAGTTTTTTCATAGTTGAAATTTTAACCAAATTTAAAATAAAAACAATAATAATAATCTTAAACTTTACTTAATTGTTTGTGCGCGTGGCCTTTAATTGGGCCATTTCATCTCATCAAATGCATGTTTTTGCTCTTTATTCCACTTAAAATAATGCAATACAAAAGCTGGATCTTCTATGCTTATCAAGGCACTTGCATTTTGCTGCACAGGCAATTTTTCTAATTCTTCCTTTAAGTATGCATAACCAATTGCCTTCAAGAATTGAATAAATTGATCATTGCCTTCATCATACTTAAATTGATACAAACATTGCATTGCCTCCCCATACTTTTTTTGATTAAACAGTACGGCACTTTTGTTCAAAATAGCATCAGGTTGCCTTGGCGAAATGCTCAACAACTCATTATAATATTTTAGTGCCAAATCATGGTTGCCTTCTTGCTCAAATATGCCAGCCATATTGTTTAAAACATGTACCTGGTATGGATTTGTTTGGTAAGCCTCAGTAAAACATTTTTTTGCCATCTCCATATTGCTTAAAGAGTAATAAGCCAAGCCCTCATACCATGCAATAGGGATAGAGAAATTGTCTATGTTATACCGCGTTTTATTGATCTTTTTAGCCTCTGAAAGTATCTTATTCCAATTGCCTGTAGCATGCGCCATTACTACTTTTTTGCTATGCTGTTCGTTTGAAATTCTATTCACTCCATAGCCCAGAGAAAAGAGTAATAATGCCGCCAAAATGCCATAGAAAACAATCCTTTGCTTAGGTGTTATTTCTCCTTTTTTATGGTCCGAACCAATGATGCTGCAGAATAGAATTGCCAATAAAAATTGATGCTCATTTCTTTCTAAAGGAAAGTCAACCATGGCAACAAATACATAGGCAATTAAGGTGCTTAATAATCCCAACAAGATCATTTTTTCTTGAGTTCGTATTTCATTTCTCAATCGCTTTATTCCTTGTATTACAACATAGGCAAAGAGACCAATATAGGTCAAGAATCCCAATACCCCCATCTCACTCAGCACCCAAAGAAAATCACTATGTGGCCTTTGAAAGGTGGTATAACCATCGCTTATTAAGTAATTGGTTTGCATAAATTCACCCAACCCATATTTAGGAAAATATACCTGCCAATTGCCAGCGCCCACGCCCATAGGCGCAAATTCCTTTATCATTTCAATCGTATTGTTCCACAGCAAAATCCGTTCTCTTATGGTGTCGTTATTTAGAAGTAAGGTGAATTTTTCTTGTTTACTATATATAAGAACAAGAGCCGCAAAGAGTATAGCTACATAGCCTAATGCCACAAATAAAAGTGTTCTTTTTTGTTCCTTCAATAGGATAGAACTTGCAATGGGTAGTGCTATTATCAAAGAGAGGCCCAAGCCCAAAATAACCGACTTGGTTTGGATCAGACCGATAGAGCTTAATGCTAATATTAACAAGGCTGCAGCCACAATACGTAATGCTTTTTTTTCTGTCTGAACCAAATAAAAAAGAAAGGGTAAGCATAACAATTGAAACGATGCATATAAGTTTTTATGGCCAAAAGCAGATTGCAATTCGTATAGGTTTTTTTGTTCCCATAAATGTGTTCCTGCGCTTTGTTTTTCTGTTATTTCTATGGCCAGCAATACCAATGAAATTAGGCTGGCTAAGCTAATGCCTCTGCTTAGGTGTTTAAGGCCAATAGACTTGGTTTGCAGCAAGGTATATATAAGCCATATGGCCGAAATGTATAGCGCAATTTTGCTGCTGGTATACCAAAATTCTGGAAGGTTGTGTGCGAAAAATAGGCCACTTAGGGCAAACAGAAACCACAACAATCCTAAGCCTAAAAACAGCTTAGGGGCATTCCTTAATTTGTATTGTTTGTTGCTTATCATCCCTATAAATCCAAGAGCGAGTAGTGCAGATAAATATACTTGCCGACTTAATAAACTTGGATCAGCCAAAGAGCTCATTTGAACAAGTGGAATGCAGGCAATAAATAATGCAAAAATAGTTGCACCTATTTCTTGCTGTTTTGATTCTACCATAGATGTCAAAAATAGGAAAAAATACATCAAAAATTTGCCCCCACTTCTCTCCACCACCTTGCATGCTTTTAATGATAATCAATAATTTACGTTTTTGCAGATGTCGCATTTTGGTCCCCAAACTTCTTAACATCCCCATTTTTTAATAAGTCGCATTTTTTTACAAAAATGCCCTTGAACTGCAAGCAAATAGGGGGTTTTTGCAAAAAGTTGAAAATGTGTAAAAGTCCGATTTTTCCACAAAAGTGGGAGGAAGTGGTAAAAAGTGGAAAATAGTTCTTATTTTTACGCTGTAATCGCTCAATACTAATAATGACGCAGCTTCACGGAGAATACGAATGTAAAATGGATGCCAAAGGGAGGTTAATGATCCCTTCTGCTTTAAAAAAGCAGTTGCCCGAGGCGGCAAAGGATTCGTTTTTCATTAACCGTGGTTTTGAGAAATGCTGTGTAATGTATCCAAGCAATGAATGGAAGTTGATTGCCTCAGAAATTGATAAGCTAAGTGATTATATACAAAAGGAGCGCACCTTTAAAAGGTACTTCTTAAGAGGTGCTAGCAAATTGGAAATGGATGCTGCCTCACGTGTATTAATTCCAAAGCAATTGCAAGAGTTTGCCGATTTAAAAGGCGAATTGGTTTTGTTGGCTTATGGCAACAAGGTAGAAATTTGGAATAAGGCAGAGTATGATAAGATGTTGAGCGAAGAGCCTTCAGATTTTAGTGCTTTGGCAGAGGAGGTAATGAGCAAGCGTAAGAAGGAGGATGAAGATGGAAAATAAGTACCATGCTCCTGTGATGCTTACCGAATGTATAGATGCGTTGCAAATTAATCCTAATGGTAGATATGTAGATGTCACTTTTGGTGGTGGCGGACATTCACGTGCCATATTAAATGCACTAGGTCCAAAAGGTGTGCTTATTGCTTTTGATCAAGATGAAGATGCAAAAGCCAATTTGCCGCAAGATGAACGACTGGTGTTTATAGACCAAAACTTTGAGTTTATTAAGAATCATTTGGATTACCAAAATCTATTGCCTGTAGATGGAATCTTGGCAGACTTAGGTGTTTCATCACATCAATTTGATGTAGCAGATAGAGGCTTTTCCTTTCGTTTTGATGAAGCCGATTTAGACATGCGCATGAATGCTGCCGACCAAGTGGATGGCGTGCATAGCTTAAATGCAAGTTCCTTATTAAATACATACTCCGAAAAACAAATAGCAGATATGTTGTATCAATACGGTGAGTTGCAAAACTCGCGTGCATTGGCAGCAGATATTGTTCAGTACCGCACGGTACAAGCCATAGAAAAAGTGGCTCATTTAAAAGATGCTTTAAAAAGACATACACCAAAATTTGGCGATTATAAATTCTTTGCTCAGGTGTTTCAAGCCTTGCGCATTGAAGTAAACAGAGAGATGGATGTGTTGAAGTCGTTCCTTTCTGCTGTGCCAGAAATATTGGCACCTCAAGGCAGATTGGTGGTAATGAGTTACCATTCTTTAGAAGATAGATTGGTGAAGAATTTTGTTGCCAGTGGAAATTTTAATGGCGATGTAGAAAAGGATTTTTATGGCAATGTAAATAAACCTTTAAACGCCATTACGAGAAAAGTGGTTACAGCTTCTCCAGAAGAATTGGAGCGCAATCCCAGATCAAGAAGTGCAAAATTAAGAGTTGCTGAAAAGCCCAAAGGATAGAGATGAATAGGATCATTACAGAAAAGGAAACCGCTGCTAAAAAAGTAGTCGATCAGGAGAGCCGTAATTTCACCGAAACGGTGAAGCGCTTTGCCGACTTCGACTTTCGCATTAACCCAGACCAGGTTAAGGATCAGTTGCCTTTTTTGAGCTACGTTTTTGTATTGGTTCTACTATTTATTTATAACAGTCACCGCAGCGAAAAAATCATTCGAGAAACAGATAAACTTCAAAAGGAGGTAAAGGATTTAAGAAGTGAATACATCAGTGAGCTAAGCGAGCTCATGAGCGAAAGTAAACAATCTGCTGTAGCCAAAAAGTTACAGCCTTATGGAATAAAAGAATTAAAAACACCACCAAGTAAAATTACTTATAGTGAGCAATAATACCAATACACGTAAATCCATTTTAATCCGAACCACCGTGGTGTTTTCGGGTATGCTGGTATTTGCTGGTATGGTAGTTTATGCGCTGTTTACAGTGCAGTTTTTAGAGGGACAGAAATGGCGTGACATGGCTGATAGCCTTAGTACGCGTGTGTTTTCAATTGAAGCAGTTAGGGGGAATATTTTCGATTGCAATGGAAATTTACTTGCTACCTCCTTGCCAATTTATGATATACGTGTTGATGCCAAAGCGCCTGCATTTATGGATGAAGAGTTGTTTCAAAACAGCATCGATTCTTTGGCATTTGGCTTGTCTCAATTGTTTGGAGATAAAACTCCACTGGCTTACAAACAAACCTTGGTAAAAATTAGAAAAGACGGCAATCGTTACTTCTTATTCAAACGCAAAATTTCATATCACCAAATGCGTGCTTTGTTTCAATTGCCCATTTTTAGGATGGGCAAATACAAGGGCGGCTTATTGGTTCAGGAAAGAACACGCAGAGAAAAACCTTTTGGCATGTTGGCCGAGAGAACCATTGGATTTAAACAAGAAGAGGGTGCTATAAAGGTTGGGTTAGAAGGTTTTTTCGATTCTCATTTAAGTGGCAAAAGTGGCAAGCGGGTAATGCAGCGCATTGCAGGTGGAACCTATATTCCTATTGACGATGAATTGATGATAGATGCACAACAAGGTAGAGATATTGTAACTACTTTAGATATCAATTTGCAAGATGTTTCTGAGCATGCATTGCTCAATACCTTGATAGAAAATGATGCCGATTATGGTACCGCAATTTTAATGGAAGTTGCTACAGGCGAGATCAAAGCCTTGGCAAATTTAACGCGTGTTTCGGAGGGTGTTTATCAAGAGAAATACAATTACGCAGTTGGCGAAAGTGTAGAACCTGGTTCAACCTTTAAATTGGTTTCCACCATGGCTTTGTTGGAGGATGGATACATGAAGCCAGAGGATAAGGTAGATGCAGAGGGCGGACAAATTCGTTTTTGCAATCTTACCATGAAGGACTCTCATCTAGGTACAGGTGTTATTACTTTACAAGAAGCCTTTGAGCATTCTTCAAATGTGGCATTTGCCAAGCTCATGCAACGCAATTATGCCAAGAATCCAAGTCAGATTTTTGGTCACTACAAAGACTTAGGTTTAACAGAAAAGCTTAATCTACAACTTTCGGGTGTTGGCGCTCCCGTAGTAAAAGGTCCAACTAACAAATCATGGTCGTGCACCAGCTTGCCCTATATGGCCATAGGATATGAGTTGCAAATCACTCCTCTGCAATTACTAACCGTATATAATGCCATCGCAAATAATGGTGTTATGGTAAAACCTTTATTGGTTAAACGCATAGAGCAATCGGGCAAAATTATAAAGAGTTATAACAGTACCATTAGCAACTCAGCAGTATGCAAACCTGCAGTTGCAAAGCAGCTCAGAAATATGATGGAAGGTGTGGTATTGCATGGTACAGCATCTTCCTTAAAAAGCAGTTTTTATTCGTATGCTGGTAAAACAGGTACAGCCGTAGTTGCCAATAATAAAAGGGGCTACCAAGCAGGAGGTGGCAAAAGTTACCGTGCTTCTTTCGCAGGTTATTTCCCTTCGGAGAACCCAAAGTATTCTTGCTTTGTTTTAATTAGTCGCCCGCGTAAAGAGAACTATTATGCTGCTAAAGTTGCCTTACCTGTTTTTAAAGAAATTGCAGATAAAGTTTATGCGAGTGCATTGAATTTGCACCGCGAATTAAAGTTTGCGCAACCACATGCCAGCGATGATTTACCCATTATAGCTTTAGCAGATAAAGAAGAAGTGAAAACACTGTTAGATCAGGTTAAACTTTCTTCACATTTCCACAACGATTCTATTCACCAAGACGAAACAGATTGGGTACGTGGCCAAATTCAAGACCATTCAATTGCCATGGAGCCAACCATGATTGAGGCAGGTAAAATGCCCAATCTCCTTGGCATGGGCGCCAAAGATGCCTTGTACTTGTTAGAACGTAAAGGAATAAAAGTAGAGCTAAAAGGTTTAGGCAAGGTTAAAAAACAATCGCTTAATCCGGGCGCCCCTCTTAGAAAAAATCAACTCATTTTATTACAGTTAGGATGATTGCAAATAGTACCATATCAGAAATAATTTTCGGTCTGAACCCACTCCAATTACTGGGTAAGGCAACGCAAAATATAAGTGCCTTAAGCTTCGATTCGCGTGAGGCAAAAGAAGGCTTTATGTTCTTTGCCATTAAAGGAACTGTGGTAGACGGCCATACCTTTATCTCGCAAGTAATTACCAACGGATGCACTTGTATTGTTTGCGAAGTTTTACCCCAAACTATGGAAGAAGGTGTATGCTATATTCAAGTAGCAAATACTCAAGCTTTCATGGGTTTGTGTGCAGCTAATTTTTATCAGCACCCTAGCAAGGAACTTACTCTGGTTGCTATTACTGGTACCAATGGCAAAACAACAGTAGCTACTTTATTATTCAACTTGTTTCGTTCATTGGGTTACTCTGTAGGCTTATTGTCTACGGTTCAAAATCAAATTAATGAGGACATAATTCCTGCCACACATACCACGCCAGATTCTATTAAAATGAATGCCTTGTTGCGCCAAATGGTGGAAGAAGGATGTTCTCATTGTTTTATGGAAGCTAGCTCTCATGCCATTCACCAGAACCGCATAAAAGGACTTCATTTTGCAGGCATTGCATTTACCAATATCACTCATGATCACCTAGATTATCATGTAACTTTTGATGCCTATATCAAGGCTAAGAAGCAGTTGTTTGATGAGGTAAATGCGGATGCTTTTGCCCTAACCAATAAGGATGATAAAAACGGGTTAGTAATGCTGCAAAATACACGTGCAACCCGCTATACATATGGTGTGCAGCAGATGGCAGATTTTAAAGCAAAAATCATGGAAAGTGATTTTAATGGCATGCTGTTGAATATTGATGGTGAAGACGCTTGGTTTAGGTTAGTAGGTAATTTTAATGCCTATAATTTATTGCTCGTATATGGTGTGGCTTTGTTATTAGGTGAGGATAAATATGAAATCATTACTCACTTAAGCAAGTTAAGTTCTGTAAAGGGCAGATTCGATTATGTAAGGTCAACCAATGGCATTATTGGCATTGTAGATTATGCACATACTCCAGATGCTTTAAAGAATGTTTTAGAGACTATTAACGAGGTAAGAAACGGCAATGAAACATTGTACACCGTTATAGGTTGTGGTGGAAACAGAGATGCAGCTAAGCGACCAATTATGGCGGAGGTAGCCTGTAACTTAAGTTCAAAGGTGATACTTACTTCAGACAATCCGCGCAACGAAGACCCTGAGCAAATTTTGAATGAAATGGCAGCGGGTGTTCCTCCCTTACATTTTAAAAAGACCCTCAGAATCACAGATAGGAGAGAGGCCATAAAAACTGCGGTGAGCATGGCCAATAAAGGGGATATCATTTTAGTTGCTGGTAAAGGTCATGAGAATTACCAAGAGGTGAAGGGGGTTAAACATCCTTTTGATGACAAATTAATCCTTCAAGAATTTTTCCAACTCTTTCAATCGTAAAATAAGAAATAACACATGCTATATTACTTTTTTAACTTTTTAAATGAACAGTACAACATCCCTGGGGCGGGTATGTTTCAGTACATTTCTTTTAGGGCTGCCATGGCCATTATTCTTTCTTTGTTTATCTCTTTAATATATGGAAAAACCTTAATTAATAAGTTGCACCAATTGCAGGTGAGCGATGAAATTCGCAACTTAGGTTTAGAGGGTGAGCAACAGAAAAAAGGGACTCCTACCATGGGTGGTTTAATTATTCTGGCTGCTATTCTTATTCCTACTTTATTGTTTGCTCGCATCAACAATGTGTACATCATCTTAATTATGGTGTCTACCGTGTGGCTTGGATTGGTAGGCTTTCTAGACGATTATATCAAAGTATTTAAGAAGAACAAAGAAGGTCTTGCGGGTAGGTTTAAGATATTAGGTCAGGTTGGTTTAGGCTTTATTGTAGCAACCACTTTATATTTTAATGAGCATGTAAAAACCAAAGAATTCTATGAGCCTTCGCAGGTAACTGCAGAGTTTATCAAGGAGAATAACCTTAATCCGCAAGTGATTAGCGGACAAGTTATGTTGGTTAAAGATCATAAGGCTACTACTACCACCATTCCGTTTTTTAAATCCAGTGAATTCGATTATGCTGATATGTTAAAGTTTGTTGGTAGCAGTTATAGAGATTACAATTACCTAATCTATTTATTGGTGGTAATTTTTATCATCACAGCAGTTTCCAATGGGGCAAACATCACAGATGGAATAGATGGTTTGGCAGCGGGCACATCTGCCATCATATCTTTTGTGCTGGGCATTTTTGCCTATATCAGTGGTAATATCATCTTCTCTAAATACCTCAATATTATGTACATCCCGCACTTGGAGGAGATGGTAATTTTTGCAGGTGCTTTGGTGGGTGCCTGTGTTGGTTTCTTGTGGTACAATGCTTTTCCAGCCCAAGTGTTTATGGGCGATACAGGCAGCTTGGCCTTAGGTGGAATTATAGCTGCCTTCTCTATTATGGTGCGCAAAGAATTATTGATTCCTATTCTATGTGGCATTTTCTTGGTAGAGAATTTATCTGTAATGATGCAGGTATCTTATTTTAAATATACCAAGCGAAAGTATGGTGAGGGCAGAAGAATTTTTAAAATGTCGCCTCTCCATCATCACTATCAAAAATTGGGTTTCCATGAGTCTAAAATAGTAACCCGCTTTTGGATTATCGGAATTCTATTGGCCATTGTTACCATCATCACTTTAAAAGTTCGTTAGTTATGGGCAAGAGAATAGTGATATTGGGAAGTGGTGAAAGTGGCACTGGTGCTGCCATTCTTGCCAAACAAAAAGGCTTCGATGTCTTTGTATCCGATAAGGGTGCCATACCAGAAAAGAACAAAGAGGAATTGGTTCAGAACGAAATTGCTTTTGAAGAAAACCAACACACCGAAGCACTCATCTTAAACGCTGATGAGGTAATTAAGAGTCCGGGTATTCCAGAAAAAAACGACTTGGTAAAAGCATTACGTAAGCAAGGAACACCCATTATTAATGAATTGGAGTTTGCTGATAGATATACCAACGCATATAAGATTTGCATTACGGGTACTAATGGCAAAACCACCACTACTTCTCTAATTTATCATTTGTTGCAAAAGGCTGGATTAAACGTAGCTGTGGCTGGCAATATTGGTATTAGCATGTGTAGAATGGTGGCCACAGGCAATTACGATTATTATGTGTTGGAGATAAGCAGTTTTCAGTTAGATGATATGTATGACTTTAAAGCCGACATAGCCATCATTTGTAACATTACCCCAGACCATTTAGATAGATACGAGTACAAGATAGAAAACTATATCAGGTCTAAGTTTCGCATCACCAGAAACCAAGATGAGCAGGGACTCTTCTTGTTCTGTGCCGATGATGAACTAACCATTAACAACCTAGATATGGTAGAAGGAAAGGCTAAGCATTTGCCTTTCTCTCATTACAAAAAAGTGGATATAGGAGCTTATGTCCAAGACAAACAAATGCACATCAACTTAAGTGAAAATCAATCAAATCAATTTACCATGTATACTGCAGAATTAACATTAAGAGGCATGCACAATGCCTACAATTCCTTAGCCGCCGCAATGGTTGCTAACGCGCTCGAGATTCGCAAAGACGTTATCCGCGAAGGATTAATGGACTTCCAGAATGTTGAGCACCGTTTGGAGTTTGTGTCAACCATTAGAGGCGTAGATTACATCAATGATTCTAAAGCAACCAATGTAAACTCTGCTTGGTATGCCCTAGAAAGCATGGATAAACCTACTGTGTGGATAGTGGGTGGTGTTGACAAAGGAAACGATTACCAAATGCTAAAAGAATTGGTGAAATCAAAAGTACGTATCCTTGTTTGCATGGGTTTAGATAACTCGCGCATTCACGAAGCATTTGCTGCTGATGTTGACATGATTATTAATACAACAAGTGCGCAAGAAGCCGTTCATGTAGCCGCTAAAATGTCGAAGCCAGGCGAAACCGTTTTGCTTTCACCAGCATGTGCATCATTCGACTTGTTTAAAAACTACGAAGACAGAGGTCGCCAATTTAAGGCAGCCGTTAAATCTTTATAATATAAAACTTAGGCTGCTTGCTTACCACCTGGCAGCTTAAGTTTCTTTTAGAACTCTCATGAACTGGTTTACTTGGAAACATATACAGCCTAGCGGCGATAAGCTTATGTGGCTCATCATTGCCTTGCTCTCCATTTGGGGATTGTTGGCAGTGTATAGCTCCACTGGCGCCTTGGCTCACCAAAAACAAGGTGGCAAGGCAGAGGTATACCTTATTCAACAATTTGCTTTCTTGTTAGCTGGTTTTTTTATCATGCTGGTTACCCATGCCATCCATTATAAATACTACCTCAGGTTTTCAAAAATATTTTTATTTGTTTCTTACTTTTTACTTGTCTTAACCATCTTTATGGGCGCTAGTTACAACGACGCCCAAAGGTGGCTTAAGATTCCGCTTATTGGCATTACTTTTCAATCATCGGATGTGGCAAGGGTTGCCCTGATCCTATACGTAGCGCGTGAATTGGCCCTGCGGCAATTGGATATCAAAGACTTTAAAAAAGGATTTTTGCCCATCATATTACATGTGGGTTTTACCTGTTTGTTAATAGCTCCTTCCAACTTATCTACTGCCTTGGTTTTGTTTAGTACCTGCATGGTGATCATGTTTATGGGAAGGGTAAGTATCAAGCATATTTTTTATGTTGGCGGACCAAGCATATTGGTGATAGGATTGGGTTTGTTATTGGCCCTCAATACGCCCGATAAGTACTTAGTTAAATTTGGTCGCGTGGTGACTTGGAAACACCGCATAGAAAATTTTAACAAGCCTTCGGATAACCCAGATGTAACCTACCAAAACGACCATGCTAAAATTGCTATTGCCAATGGCGGATTAACAGGTGTGGGTCCAGGAGGTAGCACCGAAAGAAATTTTTTGCCCCAAGCATTTTCAGATTTTATCTACGCCATTATTGCCGAAGAATATGGCTTTATAGGCGCTTTGATCATGATGTCTTTATACCTCATTTTTATGTATCGAGCCTTTCGAATTATATTTAAGAGTCCCAAAGCATTTGGGGCCTTGCTGGCCGTAGGCTTGTCTTTTGCCTTGGTTATGCAGGCATTAATTAATATGGCCATTGCTGTAAACTTAGTGCCCAATACGGGTTTAACCTTGCCCTTGGTAAGTAAGGGAGGTACCTCAATTATTATTACCAGCTTTGCGTTTGGACTCATTATGAGCGTGAGCAGATATGTAGAAGATGCAGAACCCAATGAGCCAGATGCACACTTAACAGATAATAAAATTATTGCCGAATGAAAGATTTACAGTCTAAAAAATTACGTGTAATTATAAGTGGTGGTGGCACGGGCGGACATATTTATCCGGCCATTGCAGTGGCGCAAGCTTTGCAAAAGCGATTGAATAATGAAGTCGAATTTTTGTTTGTGGGTGCCAGCGATAGAATGGAAATGGAGAAGGTGCCTAAAGCGGGCTATGCCATAGAAGGCCTCTGGATAAGCGGTTTGCAAAGGAGTTTGAGTGTGAAGAATCTTTTGTTCCCCATAAAAGTAATAGCTGCAGTAGCAAAATCTATGGGTATCATCAATCGGTTCAGACCAGACTTGGCCATTGGTTTTGGTGGTTATGCAAGCGGGGCCATGATGTATGCTGCAACTTTAAAAGGCATACCTAGTATGATTCACGAGCAAAATTCCTATGCTGGCATTACCAATAAAATTCTCAAAAATAGGGTAGCTAAAATTGCTGTGGCTTATGATAATATGGAGCGGTTTTTTCCTGCCAATAAAATTGTAAAAACAGGCAATCCAGTAAGGCAGGATATCTGTGATTTTGGCAACAAGCGTGCAGCCGCATTTTCTTTTTTCGGTCTGAATCAAAGCAAAAAAACAATTTTAGTAATTGGTGGAAGCTTAGGCGCACGCACCATTAACGAAAGTATAGAACAAGATTTAGAGAAATTGCAAGCTGCCGGTATTAACCTAATTTGGCAAACCGGTAAGCTTTTTAACAGCAGCAAATCTGCCAGTATGAACCCTGATTTTGGTTTGAAAGTTTCGGCATTTATTTACGAAATGGATTTGGCATATGCAGCGGCAGATATTGTTATATCAAGGGCTGGCGCGCTTTCTATTGCAGAGTTGGCCATTGTGGGTAAGCCTGTGATTTTGGTGCCATCGCCCAATGTGAGTGAAGACCATCAAACTAAAAATGCCATGGCATTGGTAGATAAAAATGCGGCCATTTTGGTTAAAGATTTCGAATCGCGTGAGCAATTGGTAGATACTACTTTGCGTTTATTAGCTGATGATACATTACAAGCAAGCTTGTCAAAAAACATACATGAGATGGCCATTGTAAATGCAGCAGAAAGAATTGTTGATGAACTTTTAGCATTAAAATAAACATGGATTTAAAAGATATAAAGGTTGCATACTTTTTGGGAATAGGTGGAATAGGCATGAGTGCCATTGCACGCTATTTTTCGCATGTAGGCATACGCGTAGTTGGGTACGATAAAACAGTAACACCCTTAACCCAAAAATTGGTAGAGGAGGGAATGGAAATTCACTTTACCGACGATGTGACGTATGTAGAAAGTTTGCATTTAAAACAGGGAGAAACTTTGGTGGTATTAACTCCAGCCATTCCCAAAGACCATCAAGAATGGGCTTGGTTAAGGGAGCAACATTTTACCATACAGAAGCGCTCTGAGGTGTTGGGATTGTTGAGTAAAGCTTATTGCACCATTGGCATTGCGGGTACGCATGGCAAAACCACTACTTCTACTTTGGTGGCTCATATTTTAACAGAGAGTGCACAGAAATGCAATGCATTTTTAGGTGGTATTTCTACCAATTACCAAAGCAATTTATTGTTACATCCGCAAGCAGATATATTGCCCGCAAATAAGCAGTATACGGTTGTGGAGGCAGATGAATTTGATCGTTCATTCTTAACCTTGCATCCTTTTTATTCGGCCATAACTTCTACCGATGCAGATCATTTAGATATTTATGGAGCGCATGATGCCATGCAAGAATCATTCTTGGCCTATGCAAATAGGTTGCAAGAAGGCGGCACCTTGTTTGTAAAATATGGCCTAGACATTGCAGAAAAATTGCAGGTAAACTATAAGACCTATGGCTTAAATCCTAAGGCAGATGTGTATGCAAGCAATGTGCGCATTAACAAAGCTGAGCATGTTTTTGATTTGCATGTAATGGGTAAGGTAATAAACAATTTATCATTGGGAATTCCTGGAATGCACAATGTGGAGAATGCAGTAGTGGCCTCTGCTATTGCTTTGCAAGCCGGAGTAACAGAAGGTGAATTGCGTGCAGCTTTGATATCGTTTAAGGGTGTTAAACGCCGTTTTGAGTATATTATCAATACCCCTTCTTGTGTGTATATCGACGATTATGCGCATCATCCAGAGGAGTTAAATGCCATCTTAGGTTCGGTAAAAAGAATGTATCCAGACTTGGCTTTGGTGATTGCCTTTCAGCCTCATTTGTTTACCCGCACACGCGATTTTATGGATGAGTTTGCCAAGGCATTATCTGCAGCAGATGAGGTGTTTTTGTTAGACATTTATCCGGCCAGGGAATTGCCTTTGCCAGGCATTGATTCTGCTTTGTTGTTGTCTAAAATTACTTGCAGTAAAAAGGCATTGTTAAGTAAAACTCAATTGGTAGAAAGTGTCACAGCAATGAGGCCGAAATTGTTTTTAACACTAGGCGCTGGAGATATTGATGCTTTGGTTCAGCCCATAAAGGAAGGATTGCAATAGGTGAAAATAGATAAGCAAAAATGGTTGAAGATTTTGCGCAAGGTTGCCATCCTTTTGGGGTGGACAACCGTATTTGTTTTTGTGCTTATTGCCTTGGCTTTTTCTCATAAACAGGCCAATGAGAGTGAGATAAAAAAAGTGAATATTGCCATTTATCCCATTGATTTACATTTTTACAATAGGCAGCGTGTTCTGGAGCAGGTGAAATTGGCCTTGCCACGAAATAGGAAGTTGATTGGAATGGAAATGGGGGAGGTGAATGTTGACAAATTGGAGGCGATTTTGGCCAAGCAACAGTTGGTAGAAAAAGCGCAGGTGTATACAGAACTAAACGGTGATATAAACATTAGAATAGAGCAGAGACGGCCAATTTTACGGGTGATGCGCTACGATGGTACGCAGTTTTATTTGGATCAATACGGAGTTAAGATTCCTCTTTCAGAGCATTTTACCTGTAGGGTTCCAATTGCTAATGGCAATATTTTTGAGCGCTATGAGAAAGGCGATTCAGTGTACTCTTTTGTAGGAAACCAACTGTTCAAAATGGCCTCATATGTTGATAAACATCCCTTCTATGAAGCCCTAATAGACCAGATATTTGTAAGAGCCGATAATGAGTTAATTCTGGTTCCAAAGATTGGGAGTAGAATTATCATTTTTGGTGATGCTGATAACCTAGAAGTAAAGTTCAAAAAGTTATTGGTTTTCTATCGTGAAGGTCTGAACCGAATCGGATGGAACCAATACAAGAGCATTGATTTAAGGTTTGAGGGTCAGGTAATTTGTAAAAAGTAAAAATTAATAAGATGTCGGCAGAATCAAAAGTAATTGTAGGTCTAGATATTGGTACCACCAAGGTGTGTGCCATTGTAGGCAAGCGCAATGAGCATGGCAAGATAGAGGTATTGGGCATGGGTAAGGCCGAGAGTTTAGGCGTTATTCGTGGCGAGGTGCGTAATATTGAGAAGACAGTGAAGGCCATTAATGAGGCGGTAGAAAAGGCGCGTCAGTCTTTGATGAAGAATGGCATCAAATTAGAAATTCATAGCGTACATGTAGGTATTGCGGGTCAGCATATCAAAAGCTTGCAACACCGCAACAGCATTAGCTTGGGCGATAAGAACGAAGAGATTAGCAAGGAGGATGTTGCGCGTTTAATTAAAGATACCTACAAATTGGCCTTGGCTCCTGGCGACGAGATTATACATGTATTGCCGCAAGAATATACCGTAGATGATATTGGGGATGTGTACGAACCCATTGGCATGTCGGGCGTGCGTTTAACTTCCAACTTTCACATCATTACGGGCAATGTAGATGCCATTAAAAATATTTACAAGAGTGTTGAGCGTGCGGGTTTAGAGGTGGCAGATTTGATACTAGAGCCATTGTCGTCTTCTGATGCGGTGCTTACTTCCGAAGAGCTTGAAGCGGGTGTTTGTTTGGTAGATATTGGTGGTGGTACAACAGATGTAGCCATCTTTAAAAATGGCATCATTAGGCATACTGCGGTGATTCCTTTTGGTGGTAACATCATTACCAAAGATGTAGAAGAGGGTTGCAATGTATTGCGCAATCAAGCAGAGGCGTTAAAAGTGAAATTTGGTTCAGCCCTAGCCGATGAAAACAAGGAAAATGAGATTGTATGTATTCCAAGTTTTCATGGCCGACCTCCAAAGGAAGTGTCTGTAAAGAACTTGGCTATGGTGATACAAGCACGTGTGGAGGAGATTTTTGAAACGGTATTGTATGAGATAAAAAGCTCTGGTTTAGAGAAAAAATTAAATGCAGGTATTGTAATAACTGGTGGTGGATCGCAGTTAAAGCATTTAGATAAATTGGTGGAATTTGTAACTAGCTTAGATACCCGCATTGGTTACGCCAATGAGCATTTGGGTCAAAGTGGAGTAGAGGAGATTAAGAGTCCGATTTACGCCACAGGTGTAGGTTTGGTTTTAAAAGGATTTAAGAGTTTAGAGGAATTAGAAAAGATCAATACCATCGTTAACGAGAAGGATAGAAAGAAGGCCAAGGAGGAAGTAAAGCAAACGAATATTTTAACTCGTTTATTTACCCAAGGTAAGAAATGGTTGTACGACGATGAAGATTTGAACGATTACGTATAAAAGAAAAGCACATGGAAAACGCATTTAAATTTAATATGCCAAAGGAAAAATCGTCTATCATTAAGGTGTTAGGCGTTGGTGGTGGTGGCGGAAACGCTGTTAACTACATGTTTTCTAAAGGCATTAAGGGGGTGGACTTTATTATCTGCAATACAGATTTGCAGGCATTGGAGAACAGTCCTATTCCCAATAAAATTCAATTGGGTGCTAGTTTAACGCAAGGTCTTGGTGCTGGCTCAAACCCAGAGGTGGGCAAGAACTCTGCCATGGAGGCCATTGAAGATATTATTGATACCTTGGGTGTAAATACCAAGATGTTGTTTATTACAGCAGGTATGGGTGGTGGAACCGGTACAGGTGCTGCGCCAATTATTGCTAAAACGGCCAGAGAAATGGATATCTTAACTGTTGGTATTGTTACCACTCCATTCTCTTTTGAAGGCAAGCGTAGGAAAGATTTTGCCTTTGATGGCATTGAGGCTTTAAAGAATTCTGTTGATTGTTTGCTAATTATCAGCAACGATAAAATTAAAGAGATGTATGGCAATTTGCCTATGCGTGCAGCATTTGGTCATGCCAATGAAATATTAAACACTGCTGCCAAAGGTATAGCAGAGGTTATTACCTTCCCAGGTGAGATTAACGTAGATTTTGAAGACGTTAAAACCGTTATGAAATCTAGTGGTGTAGCGCTAATGGGTTCTGCCCAAGCCAGCGGAGAATCTCGTGCTTTAATAGCTGTAAAGGCTGCTTTAAATTCGCCATTGTTGAATGAGAGTAAGATTTTGGGTGCCAAGAATATTTTGTTAAATGTAAGTTCTGCTTCTGGAGAAAATGAGTTGTTGATGAGTGAATTTGAGGAGATCAACAATTACATACAAGAGGAGAGTGGCTTTACAGCAGAGATGATTATTGGTACCAGTTACGATGAAACTTTGGGTGATAATATCTCTGTTACTTTAATTGCCACAGGTTTTGAATCATTGCCAAAAGAGAATAAAATTATCATTGGTAATGTGAGCACCAACACACAATATGTTGCTCCAGTTGTAGAGCCTAAGGCGCCTTCGGTTCAGCCCGTAGCTCCTAAATCTATTATTCCTGAACCAACCAAGTATAGCTTAGAGGAGGAGCGGTTTGAGCCAAAAAAGCCTGAGCCCAACCCAAACGAAATTGAGTTGAATTTGCGCATTGAGGAAACAGAGGAAGAGTCGTACGAGATAGAGGAAAATTTTTTTGAGGAGGAGGTAATGGAGGATGCGTTGGAAACCCCTATGATGGAGATTCCTGTTACAAATATAAGCACCACACAAGCGCCTATTTTCGATTTAATGGCTGATACCAATATAGAAGATCAAGAAAAGAAAATTGAGAAGCATATTCAGCGCATCAAGACTTTAAAGGATTTAAACATTAGCATCAATACTCCGCAAGGCTTGCGCGATTTAGAGAAGGAGCCTGCTTATAAAAGAAAATTAAAGCGTTTAGATGATGTGCCGCATTCTTCTGCTACTCAGGTGAGTCGTTTGAGCTTATTTGATGATAATTCTGGCAAGCCTGAGATAAAAACGAATAATTCGTTTTTGCATGATAATGTAGATTAGGGGGAAGGGAGCACTGCGGATTTGGCGCTTTTTATTGTTGCCTGGGAGATTATTGGAGGACAGGTCGCGACCTGTCCGTACGGGCTGATATAGCCCGGGGGCATGCAGATTGAAATTGCTCGGAGAGATAGGCGGATTTTTTAATTCGCTTGCTTTGTAGTTAATTCGCCCTACATGAATCGCAATCTTACAGATGGCTTAAACTTTATCTCCAAGCTTAATGGCAGGAGAATGGGGAATGCCATTCAATTATATACCAGTTATTTGTTATCGCGTGCCTTGCGCAGGCCCATTCATTGGGGAATGCCTGTGGTGATGGAGATTGAGCCTACCACGAGTTGCAATTTGAGGTGTCCGCAATGTCCAAGCGGTTTACGCGAGTTTTCTCGCAATACAGGCATGCTCGATTTGCCTTTGTACCAAAAAATGATAGATGAACTTCATGAAGAATTGGTTTACCTTATTTTGTATTTTCAAGGTGAGCCTTTTTTAAACAAGCAGTTTTTGGAGTTTGTTAAGGTGGCTGCTGCAAAAAATATCTATACGGCTACCTCTAGCAATGCCCATTATTTTACAGACGAAATGGCGCGCGCTACCATAGAATCTGGACTAGATAGACTTATCATTTCGGTAGATGGCATTACGCAAGAAACCTATCAAAAATACCGCAGAGGTGGTAGCCTAGAAAAGGTAATAGAGGGCACCCAGAACTTGGTGAAATGGAAAAAGAAATTGGGCAAAAAAACACCTCATATCATTTGGCAATTCATCGCATTTAAACACAATGAACATCAAATTCCGGAGCTCAAAAAAATGGCCAAAGAAATTGGTGTAGATGAGCTAGGAATAAAGACTGCGCAGATTTACGATTACCAAAATACAGACGAACTTATTCCAGATAATGAGGAGCTAAGCAGGTATAAAAAAACAGAAAAAGGCTACGAGATAAAAAACGAATTGCTAAACCAATGTTGGCGCTTGTGGCGCGGAAGCGTAATTACTTGGGATGGCTTGGTGGTGCCTTGTTGTTTTGATAAAGATGCTACCCACCGTTTTGGCGATGTAAGCAAAGATACTTTTGAGCAAGTTTGGCATGGCAACGCCTATCAATCGTTTCGTTCAGCTATTTTACGCTCAAGAAAAGAAATCGATATCTGCACCAATTGCACAGAAGGTACTAAAGTGTGGGCCTAGTTTGTGAAATAACAACATAGAAATTTAAATCAATGGCGGCACTCAAAAAGACATCATTTTTCTTATTGTTTATTTGTCTTTTTTTCGGTCCGAACCTAAGCGCCCAAAATGCAGATATAGAACTTCTGCGTAAGATCAACCTTGGTAGAAACAAATCGCTCGATCCTGTTTGGAGCGCCCTTTCATACAGCGCAACGCCTCTTTCTATTGGTGTTCCGGCCGGTATGATCATTACACAGCTAATTACCAAAAATCCAGATCAACGCAAGAAAACTATTTTTATAAGTGGCACTGTTATAACTGCTGCTGTTATCACCACCACTTTTAAATACAGCATAAAAAGGGAGCGACCTTATATTACTTATCCCGATTTAGATGAGGACACAGAAAGCACAAGTCCATCCTTTCCATCCGGACATACCTCTGCGGCATTTTCATTGTCGACCTCACTGAGTGTTGCTTATCCAAAATGGTATGTTATTGCTCCCGCTTATACTTGGGCAGCGGGTGTAGCCTACTCTAGGTTAGCGCTAGGCGCGCATTACCCAAGCGATGTATTGGCTGGAGCAATCATTGGTAGCGGCTCTGCATGGCTCAATATTAAGCTGAACCAATGGCTCAATAAAAAATCAAAACCACAATAATTATGGATAGACGATTTTACTTAACTGTAATAAGCTGCCTGCTTTCATTTTTGGCTTTGGGTCAGCCTAGCAAGAAAACATATGCCAATGGATTTTATATCCTACAAGACAGTGGGATTGTTAAAAAGAACGATTGTGTTTTCTGCAATCCAGAAACCATGCCAGATAGAATTGTGCTAGATTCATCCCTAAGGATGGTTGCAAGAAAAATAAGCAATCCATTTGGCTATACGTATTATGAATGGCGTAATAAGCAGCATACCAAAACTTATGAGGAAATTTTTCTCCATAAATATGATTTTCTTAAATCAACTTATTATACAGATAGTGGCTCATTTAGTCCGCCAGAAAGAAACAAGCATCTATCAAGTTGGGTTCATTATTCCTTGGCATCTTATAACAACAAGCAGCCCTTTAATGGTTTATGGAAGGCCGTAAGGGTGGAAACAGAGCTTAGTCATCGTTCATCAGATTCTGTTTTTAATTTGTATAAAATTCCAAAGGATCAAATAACAAAAGATACAAAACTTTGGGATGTATTAAATTTTAACGAAAGCGGTACTATCAAATCTTATGGCTTAATCATTACCGGATTAAAAGAAAAGGGTGCCAATAAAGAGGGCACAGTGGCTTTACCGACAAATGATCGTCGAACTCCCATTCAGTATAAAATTGGGGTTTGGCAATATTGTGGTGACAAAGGGCAGAAGACCTATAAGGAGAATATTTCTACTATGAGAAAAGAGCCAAGTTCGCGTTAACTTTAGTACTTTAAACCACTCGTTTTATGCAGACTCTTTTCTTTGAAATTTGGAGCCAATAATTGTTGATTAAAAGCAAGTGTATAGGACTTAATGTGAAATGAGTAGAATAGCCCATTTAGCAACAAGACTCTAGGGTTAATGGCTGTAAGATTTTATGCTAAACACTGTGTTTTAGCATTTAGAAATGGATGAAAAGCCAATTGAAATAACTTTAATAAGTATTAGAAATTAGCTAAGCGTAAAAACTATAATTAACTAACCGCAGTAACTTTGGTAATTTGAGGCAAGGCGTTTTTAATGCCACTTTCTATGCCGGCTTTCATGGTCATGCTGCTCATGCTGCAATTGCTACAATTGCCCACAAGTCTAAGCTTTACCTCCATATCGTCTGTAAGTTCTACTAACTCAACATCGCCGCCATCTGCTTGTAAGAACGGACGCATGCCATTAAGGGCAATTTCAATTTTCTCAATTATCTCTTGACTCATTGTGTTCGAAAGTAATAAAATTCAAGCGCATTTTGTGTAAAAATACCTAAAGCGCGTTGCAGGACTCCATTATTGTGAGTTGGTTCAGACCGAATTATTGGTTTGCGGCAGCTACTGGATTTGCATTAAGTACCGCAATTTGTTGTGCTACTTTTTCTGCAATTTGGAAAAACACTTTTTGCACCACGCCTTCTTCTACCGCGCCGGGTTTTCCTTGATCGCCGCCTTCGCGCACGCTCATTAAAATTGGCACTTCACCCAAGAAATTTACACCTAATTCTTTGGCCATGGTTTTGCCTCCGCCGCTTCCAAAAATATAGTATTTGTTCTCTGGAAGTTCTGCAGGAGTAAAGTAAGCCATGTTTTCAACTATGCCCAAAATAGGCACCTTTACAGGCGTCATACCAAACATAGTAGCTGCTTTATAGGCATCTGCCAAAGCAATGGCCTGTGGTGTAGTAACCATCACAACCCCTGTTAATGGCACAATTTGCAACATGGTTAAATGCACATCGCCCGTCCCTGGAGGTAGGTCCAAAATCAAGTAATCCAAATCGCCCCAATCGGTATCATTCACAAACTGACGTAAGGCAGAAGATACCATGGGTCCGCGCCAAACTACCGCTTGCTCGGGCTTAATTAAAAAGCCAATCGACAATAGTTTAACCCCGTATTTTTCTATTGGAACCATCAATTCTTTGCCATCTACATTGCGCATCATTGGTTGCTCATCCATTACGCCAAACATCATGGGTACGCTTGGACCATGAATATCGGCATCCAACAAGCCCACTTTTGCACCCATTTTTGCAAGGCCAATGGCCAAATTGCTGGCCACGCTCGACTTGCCAACGCCGCCTTTACCACTGGCTACCGCAATGATATTTTTTACATTAGGTAAGGTTAATTTATCACTTCTATTAGAAGTAACATTTGCGGTCATTTCAATTTTAACAATGGCATCGGCCGAAACCAAAGTATGTATGGCATCTATGCAATCTTTTTCAATTTTCTCCTTTAACGGACAAGCTGGAGTGGTTAGTACCACTTTAAAACTCACCTCATTGCCATTAATTTCAATGTCTTGAATCATCTTAAGGTAAACCAAATCCTTCTTTAAATCTGGCTCCTCAACCGTGCTAAGCGCTTTTAAAATATCACTTTTTTCCATGTTGTACAATTGCTAATGGCCCGCAATTTAATCCAGAATTTCGAATAATTGGCATAGGTTAAATATGACTTTTATTCAAATTATTCTTTTTTCTTTCGGTCTGAACCAATGATTTTTTTAACAGGATTTTGTTTGGTAGGAAATTTGGAGTTAAGATTGGTTGCTTCAACAAAAGGGAGTAATTTGACAAATACGGAATCTGATTCCGTATTTGTCAAATTTGCCAGATGAGCAAACTTAATTTTTAATGGCCTCAATTTCCTTCCAAGGGATGAGTTGAATAGAGTCGAACACATTAGATTTTCCGGTGTATACCACGTATGCATCTTTAACCTGAGGTTTGATTTTTTTCCAGTAGTTTATCCCTTTTACAAAATCTGTGGTAAAGGTAGAGGCTGTCTTAATTTCAATAGGAACCACTTGCGACGATTGATCCAATAGCACATCAATTTCGTTGCCTGTTCTGTCTCTCCAATAAAACAAATTACTGCGTTGCCCATTGTTAAACCTTGCTTTAAGTAGTTCTAGTACAATTAGGTTTTCAAATAAAGCACCCCGCAGTGGATGCGTATTTACATGCGATTCGTTTTCTATTTCTAGCAATGAACAACATAAACCAGTATCATAAAAATACAGCTTGGGCATTTGTGTTAATCGCTTCCCTAGGTTGTTAAAATAGGGTTGTAGCCTAAAAGCTATAAAGCTAGCTTCTAATATGCCAAACCAACTCATGATGGTTTTTTGGTCTACCCCAACATCATTGCCTATGGAGCTGTAATTAACTTCTTGTCCAACCCTAGATGCACACACCTTTAAAAAGCGCTGAAACATAGCTAAATTGGTGATATTTTTTATCTGTCTTACATCCCGTTCTACATAGGTTAAAATATAGTTTGGATAATAATCTAGAGGCATTATTTTTTTATCATAGATGCGCGGATAGCCACCGTTCAGCAATAACTTGTTTAAGGTGGGAGTAGCATATTTGCTTGTCTCTATTTCTTTATAACTAAAAGGTAACAGGTGTATAAACGCAATTCTTCCCGCCAGTGTTTGCGAAACACTATCTAGTAACAATAGGTTTTGGGAGCCTGTGATAATAAATAAGCCCACCTTGTTGGGCTGACTATCAATTACCCCTTGCATGTATGAAAGCAAATGCGGAACACGTTGTATTTCGTCGAAGATGGCGCCAGATTTATATTTACTTAAGAAGGCCCGAGGGTCTTGTGTTGCCAATAAAATATTATCCTGATTCTCGAAACTGATATAGGGTTTCTTAGGAAATAATTCTTTAGCAAGGGTGGTTTTGCCCGATTGTCTGGGACCCAATAAACCTACCGCTGGAAACTTTTTTGCCAGGTATTTTATTTTTGCCAATGCTATTCTTTGAATCATAAATCAAAGTTAATCATTTTTGACAAATACGGAATCCGATTCCGTATTTGTCAAATAAATATTTTATATATCATTGATTTTAAGCTATATATAAATATGGCTTTTTTATTTGTAAATCATTTTTAATAGTTGTTGTCTAGTTTGTTTTGTCCTATTTCTGTTTTAAAACCTGAATGCTATATTCTATTTATGGGTTTCATGATGAGGTCTCAAATTGGAAGTCATTTAGCATAACAGTCCATAAATTGGTTCGGCCATTCCTTTTTATTTCAGCAATCAATTCCTTCCTTTCATCCTAAAAATTGTGCGTTTCGTCGGGCTTACTTTTATAGCTTGGTTTTTCATTACCACCTTTGTTTCATAAATTTACAAAATCAAATGAGACAAATTATCCTATTAGTGGCTTTTACATTGGCAAATGTATTGGTTCAGGCCCAAGATTTTACCCAGATTGTTAGGGGAACGGTGATAGATAAGGACACCAAGCAGCCTTTAATTGGCGCTACTGTAGTAGTTATTAACGA
This sequence comes from Bacteroidia bacterium, assembly GCA_044370475.1. Lineage (GTDB taxonomy): Bacteria > Bacteroidota > Bacteroidia > UKL13-3 > UKL13-3 > B1. The sequence goes on along the minus strand of JBILVK010000008.1, from coordinate 7,486 downwards.
TACCAAAACCTTTGGCGCAAGCACAGATGAAAATGGCAAATTTAAAATAGAGAGAGTTGCCTTAGGCAGAAAAACAGTAAAGGTTACCTATATTGGTTATGAAGACAGGTTGCTTACAGATGTTATTGTAAACTCTGCCAAAGAGGTGATATTAAACATAGAATTGGTAGAAAAAGTAAACTTGGCAAACGAGGTTATTGTTACTGCAAAAAGCAATAAAGCAGAGACCAATAACGATTTGGTTTTAATAAGTGGCAGGTCGTTTACCATTGATCAAGCGCAAAGATACGCTGGTGGTTTTGGCGACCCAAGTCGCATGGCATCTAGCTTTGCAGGTGTGGCCGGCGGTGGCAACGATCAACGCAACGATATCATCATTAGAGGTAATTCGCCCATGGGATTGTTATGGCGTTTTGAAGGCACAGATATTCCCAATCCCAACCATTTTGGTAGTCAGGGTGCAAATGGCGGACCTGTTAGCGTTTTAAACAGCAATATGCTTTCCAATTCAGATTTCTTAACAGGGGCATTTCCTGCAGAATATGGCAATGCAAATTCAGGTGTATTCGATTTAAAAATGCGCTCGGGTAACAATGAAAAAAGAGAATTCATTGGACAAATTGGTTTCTCTGGTTTGGAGCTTTTGAGTGAAGGTCCGCTAAGCAAAAAGAATGGCTCTTCTTATATTGCCAGTTACCGTTATTCAACCTTGAGTTTCTTTGATGCAATGGGTATTAAATTTGGCGAATCAGGCGTTCCTGCTTATCAAGATTTGTCTTTTAAATTTAACTTTCCGCAAACAAAATTAGGCGCCATAAGCTTCTTTGGTATGGGCGGCATAAGCTCTACCCAGTTAAACGACAGCAAAAAATCTGCAGAAGACAGAGCCAAAATGTCGTTTCCATTAGACGTAGATTACAGCAGCAGAATGGGCGTTATGGGCTTAAGCCATTCTTATATGTTGGGCAAAAAAGCCTATATAAAAACAGTAATAAGCGCCTCTGGCGAATCTAACAATGCAAGGGTAGATACCTTAGATTACAACAACAATAAATTTTATTATATCAATAGATATACCGCAAATAGCCGTCTAAGTGTACATAGTTTTTATAACCAAAAAATTAATGCACGCCATGCCTTTAAAATTGGAATTATTGAAAGCAAATTGATAGGAAGTATGAACGATAGCATGTGGGTTACCGGCCTAAATGATTATTTTTCTCGTGTAAATTTTAATGAGTCAACTTTTCTTACCCAAGCCTACCTCAATTATAATTTTAGAATGCGCGAAAACCTTACATTCAATGCAGGTTTACACGTAAACTATCTCGGTCTGAACCAAAGCAAATCTATTGACCCAAGAGCGAGTATCCGATACCAAATTACTCCCAAACAATCTATCAGTTTTGGTTACGGAAAACATGGTCAGGTACAACCCTTGTTGACCTATTTTACCCAAACCTTAATTGATACACCTAACCAAGTTTATGCCAAAACAAATATGGATTTAGGCATGACCCAAGCTCACCATTTTGTATTGGGGTATGATTTCTTGATGACAGAAAATACACGTATTAAAGTAGAGACTTATTACCAACAATTGTATAACTTACCGGTGACCATGAATCCATCTTATTTCTCTACTGTAAACTTTGGTGCCGATTTTATTCCGGTTTATGAAGACAGTTTGGTAAACAAAGGCAAAGGCTATAACTATGGCATAGAGCTAACCCTAGAGCGCTTCTTTAACAAAGGTTATTATTATTTGGCTACAGGTTCTTTTTACCAAAGCAAATACCAAGGCAGCGATATGGTGTGGAGAAACACTGCATTTAATGGGAATTTTGTACTCAATGGCTTAGCAGGTAAAGAATGGAAAATGGGTGCCAATAAAAACAATATTTTGGCCTTCAGTTTAAAGGTAACTTATAGCGGTGGCAGAAGATATATCCCAATTGATGAAGAAGCCTCTCAAGCCAAAGGAGATGTGGTTTATAATGAAAGCGAAGCTTATGAATCTAGACAGCAGGATTATTTTAGAACCGATATCAAGATTAGTTATAAGAAAAACAGTAAGCGTTTTACCCAAGAGTGGGCCTTAGATATTCAGAATGTGTTTAACACCCAAAACGTGCTTAATCAAACCTGGAATCCTAAAACAGGAACACTCGATACCAATTACCAAATTGGATTGTTTCCTGTGCCATTTTACCGTATTTATTTCTAATTTCCCTGAACCAAAGAACCGCTCATGCCAAATTTATTCGACAAAAGGGACTTCCTTATTCGCCATCTTATTATCGCTTTGATGGCTATGTTCTTTGCCTTTACCGCCACAAAAGGCGCCATGGCAAGCGCAGTTATAGATGTATTTGGCAGCGACTATCTTCGCATGTTCTTTTGGAATTTTATCTTCATCTCCACCATATGGAATGGTAATATTGCCCTCATGCAATACTCCCCATATGCCAGGTGGAATTGGGAGCATCATACATCACTTAAACTCACTTATACCGCGTCGGTAGCTACACTTTGGCCTATTGGTGTAAACTATTTTTTCAATATATTTATTTATCCCATCATCATGCAACGTCCGTGCGATTTGGGGGCTAAAGAGAATATCATATTTCTAATAGTTTCGGTGACCATTACTTTGTTTATCAATGCAGTTTTTGTGGCCATCGAATTTTTTAACCACTGGCGCAAAACACTCACAGAAAAAGAAGAGCTTAAAAGAAGCACCATCACCGCAGAATTTGAGAGCTTAAAGAGTCAGGTAAACCCCCATTTTCTATTTAATTCGCTCAATACCTTAAGCAGTTTAATAGAAGAAGAACCCAAAGTTGCCCAAGAGTTTGTGCAGCAATTGGCAAGCGTTTACAGGTATTTGCTATCACAAACAGAAAAGGAAAAGGTTAGCCTTGGCGAAGAAATCGACTTTATGCATAGCTATGTCTTTCTGAACCAAATAAGGTTTGGTGAAAACCTTAAAGTTGAAGTTAAAGTTGATCCTCAATTTTTGAGTAAAGAAATCATCACCTTAACCTTGCAAATATTGTTGGAGAACGCCATCAAACACAACGTTATAAGCAAAGAAAATCCTTTGCATATTACCATAGAGGCAAGTCAGGATAAATTGTGTGTACGCAATAATTTACAAGTCAAAAAAACCTTGTCGGCCAGCAACGGCATAGGTCTTAGCAATATTCAGAATAGGTATCATTATTTCACCCAGCAAGAAGTACACATACAGAAAACAGCTGATTTTTTTGAAGTATGTGTGCCACTTCTTTAAGTTAACTGCCATGAAAATCATTATTGTTGAAGACGAAATTCCAGCCTATAAACGCATTCATAAATTAATCTTGGAGATAGATCCAAGCATTGAGATTGTGGGTCATGCCGACAGTATAAGCAGTGCCATAAAATTGTTTAGTCAGCACCCACAAGTTGATTTGGCTTTAATGGATATTGAGTTGGCAGACGGACAAAGTTTCGAAATCTTTAAGCAGGTTGATGTTCATTGTCCCATCATCTTTACCACTGCCTACGATGAGTTTGCCTTAAAAGCATTTAAATTAAACAGCATAGATTATCTGTTAAAGCCAATAGACCCAAAAGAATTGAAGGCCGCCTTAAATAAATTTACTTCTACGCAAAACAAAGTAGCACAAATTGACCTGAACCAACTCCTAAGTAATTTTAAGCCTGCAGTAATGCAAAATTACAAGGAGCGATTTTTAGTCAAACTCGGTTCAAAACTCATTAGCATTCCCGTTTCAGACATCGCCTATTTTCAAGCCTCAGATAAGTTGGTATATCTTATTGGTGCCGACCAAAAGAAGTATATCATAGATCACTCCATAGAAGAGTTAGCCGGTATGCTCAACCCCAAGCACTTCTTTCATTTAAACCGCCAATTTCTCTCTAGCTTGCAAGCCATAGAATCTGTAAGCACCTATTTCAACGGCAAATTAAAAATTCACCTTCGTCCACCCGTAAGCGAAGAAGTCATCGTAAGTCGCGAAAAATCCACCGAATTTAAGCAATGGCTTAATACTTAAGTTTACCTCGGTTCAGCTTGTTATTAATAAGATAAGCCTAACGCTATAAGGGTTCCTTTCATTCAATGTTTTCTTGTTTGGAACGATAAATTTTATTAAATTAGCTCTGTGAAAAGTAAGAAAGAAATCGGACTTGACTTCATTATTGATAAATTGACCAATTCTATCGAAAACGTGGTTACAGGAGATAGTTTTGTAACAGAAATTTCTGTAATAACTAAAGCCGATATTAAAAATATTACTAAAACAAATGGTTGGGTTTTCAACTGGCGAGATGAGGTAAAAGCGCCAGAACGAGAAGTGTTTAAGCTGACAATTGTAAATAATTCATCAATAATTCAAGGGCTAATTTGTTTAGAAGTAAAATTAGATCATGTTTATTTGCATTTGGTTGAGAGTGCTCCATTCAACAAGGGAAAAACAAAGGTATATGCCGGAGTTCTCGGAAATTTAGTAGCATTCGCATGCAAATTTGCTTTTCAACGAGGATTTGAAGGTAATGTTTCGTTTATATCAAAAACAAAACTTATTGACCATTATATTCAAAGTATTGGCGCCATTCATATAGGTCGACAAAGAATGCTAATCGAAACTCAAGCGGCTTTGAAACTTATAAATAAATATTTTCCAACTTCATAACTATACAACCACGACAATTATAATTTCCCTAAAAACTTAAGTATGAGTAAGGCAAAAATAACAGAATTAAATGTTGACTTTATAGGAGGAGAAAGGTCTTTAACTAAGGAAGATGAGCAAGCAATTAGCGACTTTTTGAAAAGGCAAAAAATACAATCTAAATTGGTTCAAAGGGCTAAGAAAGCCCCGTCAAAAAAACGATCTAAATCTTTAGTATAAAATTGTTAAAAAGAAAATATCATAGAGCAAAACAATCGCCTTGTGCCACAAATCAATTTATGGTAACCGCTTGTTTTAGCTAGATAGTCTTATCTAAGTTTGAGAATTTGCAACCTCAATCGTCAACAGCACATTGTGCCAAAACTATAAAAGAATCAGGAAACAATAGTTATTTAATATAACCAATATGCCGCATGGAACTAACATTTATTATAAATAAAGCACCAGCTTTAGTTTTCAATTATTTAACAGACATGCAGAAGTTTGCCTCCGTTCATCCTGTAATTAATAAGGTAGAAGAAACAGGTAGCAATACTTATTTGGTTTATGAAACACTCAAATTTGGTTTTATACCTATTTCCTTTACTTATCCAGTTTCTATTGAGGTAAACAGACTTGAACAACTAGTAGTTTATAGGGCAGAAGTGATGAAAATTGCCCAAATTGAAATGCGCTTTATGGTTAACCCATAAGATGGCCATACGCAAGTAGTTGAGAATATAATCTTTAAATCTTTATTACCTATTAAGCCAATGATGCAAATAATTTTTAAAAAGCAACATAGTCAACTTTTTAAAAATATTGAGAATTTGCTTTAATGAATGAATTTTAAACGGCTTATATTCTCAAATAAATCAATAAGCACTCATTTTTTTATGTATTTTAGTGTTAAATTTATTAGAACCAAATGTTAGATTCTAACGCTAGTATGGAAGAGAGGGCTTATTGGGCTAGGCAGGGGGCTGTTAGGAATAGCCTTGTAAAATTTTGGAAAATAGTATGTTTATTACTTTTCCTTTTAAGCATTCCAAGTTTTAAACTTTTATCTCAAGAAATTTATTCTATTGATGAAAATATTAGGCTCTATCAATTTCATATTTCTACTGCCATGCAGCATTCCTTTTCAAATAGAAATGAACTTGCCAATAAGGAAATACTAATTGCAAATACATTTAAGCCAATTCACCAATGGCATGCAAAGGAATTAAGATACTTATTAAAGAAAAAATTTGACAATGATATCTTTTTCATTCTTGTTAGATTAGAATTTATAAAAGGCGGAAATTCTTACAGTTATTCTGATACTTCCTTGAGCCATCAAATGAGCAATTTAACCAAAAAGAAAATTGAATCGAATAAAGGAAAATGGCAATTAGAATACCTAAATAGCAGAGATGAAGCTTTAGAGAAAAAGCTATTACAAATAGAGTCAATTGACCAGTTTACACGTACCATAAATATGGGAGCAGTGCTACCCTGTGGAGATTCTTGTTTTAATCTAAAGAGGAAATTATTTAGATATTCAGATTCTGCTTATTCAAGAAAATATTTTAATGAAATTATAAAGGAAACGAATTTAAATATTGCTGATTTTGGCTCGGCATACTTTGATTTTCTATTGATTGCAAGACATTTATTGGGTAAATGGATGGAAGCTGATTCCGATGTGGATATTTTGTATTTAGAATTTTGCAGAAATGCACTGCTTAATTTCTTTATTACCCCAGATTATTATGCTAATTTAATGGATTACTGTTTTAACTATAGATTAGATGAATTTGGGAACAGAATGCCAACGAATTCCTATGGTGAGTTTCTAAACTATAAAGGGAAAATTTACATTGATAATCCCGAAACTATTGACTGGTATAGGGCTAAACTTGGACTTTTACCTATCTATCAAACTATTAGAGATTCTACAAAATTGCCTGCCAATTACCTCAATTGGAAAAACCAAAAATAACTTGAATTAATGGGAAATTTGCTTACTTGCAGGGTATGAAGATTACCGCCATTGAACTCTTTCTATTACCCTTTCGCATTGCCATTGGTTCAAACCGAAAGATGCGAAAAGAAACAAACTTGGGCTGGAATATTGTGCAAGATTTGCATACATTAGTGACCTTAAATGAGCGGTTATGAAACCAATTGTATTGCATAAAACAGATTATGTTACTACCCAATGGACAGGCGGAAGCACTACGCAAATGCTCATCTTGCCGCCAGGTGCAGATTATGCTAAACGCAATTTTGAAATAAGATTTAGTGTGGCTAGTATTGAAATTCTTGAGTCTGATTTTACACCATTGCCTGGAATTTTGCGCAGTTTGGTTTTGCTAAAGGGTGCTTTGTTATTGAGTCTTAAAGGCAAAGGAAAGCAGTTGCTTTTACCGGGAGATGCCATTCAATTTAAGGGTGAGCAAGCCATACATTGCAAAGGTAAGGGCACAGATTATAATGTGATGTTGCAAGCGCCTGGAGAGATTGCCTCGCAATATTTGGACTTAGAAAAGGGAGAAATGGCAGATGTGGCATTTGAGGCGCAAAATCAATTTGCTTACCTGTATGTTACTGCTGGTTCAGTTAGCATTCAATGGCTCGGTCTGAACCAAATACTTAGCGCAGGAATGTCTTGTTATGTGGGACATTTGACCGATATTTGCAACCTGCAGCTAAGCGCAAAAACAGATGCCAAGTTGGTCTTGAGTGAAGTGTGGATACAAAAGAAATAAGCCATTGAAATTATTTGAATCGTTAACAGAACAGCAGCATACGCATAAGGA
>JBILVK010000171.1:0-4844 GCA_044370475.1 Bacteroidia bacterium | reverse complement strand
CCACCAACATATCGCCGGTGCTAGATCCCATAAAGATTTTAACCCCACAAACCATCGTCTCATCCACCTTTAACAACTCTGCTAAATTGTGGTTGGTAGTGCCCATAAAAAAACTATAATTGGCCAAACTTACTTCCTTAGCTCTTGCATATTTTTGTTCCAACAATTCATGCGTAACAGCTGATGGCGATGTATTAGGCATCTCCATATATGAGGTTATACCACCTGCCACCGCAGCCTTAGCTTCTGTATAGATTTCTCCCTTATGAGTTAAGCCAGGCTCTCTAAAATGTACTTGGTCGTCTATCAAACCTGGTAACAAATATTTGCCTTCGGCATTAATAACCACATCAGCTTCCATGGCTATTCCTTGTCTAGCAATTTTTTCAATAATATTCCCCTTTATATAAACATCGGCATGAAAGATTTCTCCTTCATTCACCAATTTCGCATTGCGTATAAGTGTCGTTTTTATCATAATACAAATCTAATTAAATAAATTAATTGACTTCATTTTAAGCACAATTAAAATACCTTTGCACCTTTAAAAATTCGCATTGTTTAAATCTCCCAAGTTTTTTGCCTGGCTCGCCTTTGCTGCTGTCTCCATTTTTTGGGGTACCACTTTTTTGGCAATTAGCATTGGGGTAAAATCTTTTCCGCCTTTGCTCATGGCGGCCTTTAGGCATACCACTGCGGGTATTCTCCTCCTTTCTTATTTTCTTTTATCTGGCTATAAACTGCCCAATATTAAGTCCTTAAAGACCTATGGCCTAAACGGATTGCTCATGCTAGCAGGGGGAAACGGAATAATCTCATGGGGCATGCAATATGTGGGGAGCGGACTAACAGCATTAATCTGCGCGCTTACTCCAGTGTGGATTGTCATCATCAACCGCGCAACAGGAAACATGGAAAAGCTGCACCCACTGGCGGTTTTGGGTTTTGTTATTTGTTTGGCCGGACAGTTTTTTCTATTTAAAGATAAGATAGCTTTGTTTCAAGATCCCATGTTCATTTGGGGCATAATTGCTGTAGTAACCTCCAATTTCTTTTGGGCCCTGGGCACCATATATTCTAAAAATCATAAGACCAATGAGCATCCTTTGTTTGCCTCGGCCTTGCAAATGATACCAGGCGGCGCCTTACTTTTTATTGCCTCATTCATTCGTGGCGAAATGCACAATATCAACCCTCAACCTGAGGCCATTTGGTCGCTCATTTACCTCATCATTTTTGGCAGCATTTTGGCCTATGGTTCTTATATGTACGTCATCAAGCAATTGCCCGCAACCATAGTATCTACCTATGCTTACATCAATACACTGGTAGCAATTTTATTAGGTTGGCTCTGGCTCAACGAAGGCCTAGATTCATCCACATTAGTTGCAGTTGTCCTCACCATCATTGGCGTTTTCCTCGTAAGCAAAAATTCCTAAAGCGCCTTCTCAAATTTTAGGCATCTACCTCAAATTTTACATAAGTTTAATTTCATACAAAATCGTAATTCTATATATTTGGTCCGAACCAAAGCCCCTTTTATAGCTATGAGATTTTTCTTACTTGCATTTTTCCTACTTACCCTCACCTCTTGCGAAGAGGTAAACAAACTCATAGATTCTAGCAAAGATGGTCCTACCACTGTTTATACAACACCTACAAGCGTGCACCATGTAGACCCAGCAAAAACAAAGCCTGTTGCTAAGTTTCAAATATTGCCGCAAGACGAAAGCCTTAACAACCCTTACCTCTTAGTGTTTATTGAGAGCCTAAAAAAAGCCGTGGCAAAAAAAGATACGCATGCGCTTTTTGCTTTGTTCGATCCAAACATCACCGTGAGTCATGGTGGGGGAGAGCGTGGTATCGAGGCCTTTATCAAAGCATATAAATTGGATCAAACCGCAACCTCTCCTTTATGGAAACAATTGCAAAAACAACTTACCTTAGGTGGCGTAACAGAAAATGAAGGCGACCGTTATTATTTCTGCATTCCATACACGCAAAGCAACAAGGCATACGCACAATTCGATTACGATTTTAATTGGTACCACACCGCCGTTTGTACCGTTAAAGAATCGCAGGTGTGGAGCGCTCCCAACGAGAAATCAGACAAGGTAACCTTGCTCTCTTTCGATATTGTAGAGATGGATCCCGACTTCTCTCCAAACAATTTTACCAAAATTCAAAGCCTCGATGGAAGCTTCAAGGGCTTTGTAAAAACAGCCGATTTGGCCTTTACTGCCGAGCCTCATTTAGAAATTGTGGAAATAGAAAGTGAATATAAAGTGGTGGCTTACGCTCCTTATGATTAGCTTTACCGCAAATCTAAACCATGCCCAAAATACCACAGAAGCCTAAAAGAGGCGAAGAAAAAATAAATTTACATCCGCGTAACGCGCATAGATTGGGCTACAATTTTGATGAACTTTGTAAGAGTTTACCTGCCCTAAAAGCGTATGTAAGACCCAATCCTTATGGCAATATTTCCATCGATTTTGCCAATCCAAAAGCCGTTAAATGTCTGAACCAAGCACTGCTGAAAAGTTATTACGACATTGATTATTGGGATATTCCAGAGGCTTACCTTTGTCCGCCCATACCAGGTAGGGTAGATTACTTGCACAATATGGCCGATCTGCTTGCAGAGTCCAATGGGGGAACCTTGCCTCCAGGAAGTGCTGTACATGGCTTAGATATTGGCACTGGCGCCAATCTTATTTACCCCATTCTAGGCAATGCTGCCTACCAATGGCAGTTTACCGCAACAGAAATTGACCAAGTAGCTTTTGATAATGCACATGATATTTTAGCTAAAAATCCTAAGTTGGAATCTGCCATAGAATTGCGTTTGCAAAACAATGCTCCGCATATTTTTAATGGCATTTTTACGCCCAAAGACCTATTCGATTTCACCATGTGTAACCCGCCTTTCCACGCCAGTGCAGAGGAGGCTTTTGAGCAGTCAACCCGCAAATTGCGCAACCTCAATACCAAGGGCGATAGACCGCCTGTGCTTAACTTTGGTGGCGTTAGTCACGAGCTATGGGTAAAAGGTGGTGAAAAGGTTTTTGTTAAACGCATGATCCTAGAAAGCAAAAATGTAGGTGCGAGTTGCTTTTGGTTTAGTACCTTAATTTCTAAGGGTAGCTCCATTGATGAATTGGGTAGCTTCTTGCGCGAAGCGGGTGTGCAAGATTTGCGCATGCTTAACATGAGTCAGGGACAAAAGGTGAGTCGCTTTATTGCTTGGACATTCCTCAACAAGCCGCAACAAAAAGAGTGGCGCAAGCAGCGTTGGCAGAAATAAACTTTGTTTCTGTAAATTACGGTTTATGGAAAATGAAGAAAATTTACATAACCGCAAAACAGGTCGTTTAGGGGAGGAGATTGCTTGCGAATATTTAACCACAAATGGCTACGAAATCATAGAGAAAAACTATGTTTCGCAGAAGGTCGAAATCGACATCATCTGTAGGAAAAACAAGCTCTGGGTCTTTGTGGAGGTCAAATGCAGATACAATGCTTTGGTTCAGCCCGAAATGGCTGTTAACTTTACCAAACAAAAACACATTGCCCGGGCAGCTAGCACTTTTTTATACCGCTATCACATAGTGGATCCCATCCGTTTCGACATTATCGCTATCAATTTTTTAAAGGGAAAAACAGATATTGCGCACTTTGAGGATGCATTTTATCCAGTTTATTTCAAATAATTTTAAATGAAGAATTACGTATTGCAAAACCAACCTTTTGTGGTGCCTACCACAGATGGTAAATTAATAGAAGAGCACATTGGCCTAGCTAGTACTGGCGATGCGCGCTACAGTGCTGCGCACATGATTGCTCCTGCTGGTTGGAGCGAGCCGCATCAAACGCCTCAATTTGATGAAATAACCATCATGGTGAGGGGTAAAAAACAAATTGAAATAGATGGCGATACTGTAGTGCTTGAGGCTTCGCAGTCCTTGTTAATTAGGGCCGGCGCGCGTATCAAATACAGCAATCCTTTTCCTGAACCGGCCGAATATTGGAGCATTTGTGTGCCTGCCTTTTCAATAGATACTGTGAATAGGGAAGAGGCATAAGCATGGCAAAATTTCTGTATGGCATCGATTTTGGCACCTCAAATTCTGCCCTTTCTATCTTTGATGAGGAGCGCAACCAAATCATAAAAACCATTAGCATTCCTTCTTTAATATACTTTCCCAAAGAGTTGGAGGTTGCAGATCATATCACCTATTCGGTTGGACAATCAGCCATAGATTCTTACCTGCAAGATGATATGCAGGGGCGTTTTATGAAGTCGATTAAAAGGGTTTTGCCGCGCAGTAGCTTTATTGAAACGCGTGTGGGCGGACATCGCTTAACGGCCGTAGATTTGGCGTCTTTTATTTTAAGTACGCTAAAAAAAATGGCTGATGATGTCATTGGTTACAATTGTACCAAGGCTATTATTGGTCGACCCGTTTTCTTTGATGATGAAGATGCTTCTAAAGACGAGTTGGCGCAAAAACGACTCAAATTGGCGGCTCAAAAAGCGGGCTTTACAGACGTTGCTTTTCAATTTGAGCCCATTGGGGCAGCTTTTGCTTACGAGAAGGAAATAAGCACCAAAGAACGCGTTCTGGTGGCAGATTTAGGGGGTGGTACCAGCGATTTTACTTTAATAAACCTCGATCCTACGCAAACAGGCAAGAAAGACCGCCGCAAAGATATTGTGGCTACCGGGGGCATTTACATTGGTGGAGATAATTTTGATTCTGCTTTCATGTTCGAGGTAGGTACACCTTATTTTGGTCGCGGCGTGCAATACCAATCCATGCCCAATAAAATGCTTAGCCTAC
>JBILVK010000060.1:0-16588 GCA_044370475.1 Bacteroidia bacterium | reverse complement strand
GAGAAGGCGGTGGGTAGGTATCCTTTTATAACTTGGATAAATGCTTCTTCTTTTAGGTTTAATTATAGCAACAAGATTTATCTGTTTAATTTAAGTAACAAGAAGGTAAGCTTAATTGCTGCTGCACCTAAGGATGCGGAGGATTTAGATTTTGATCCTGCAAGCAATAAATTGGCTTTTACCTTGCATAATAATTTATATGTGAATCAAAATGGGCAAGAAAATAAGGTAGAAGGTGCAGATGCAATGGGTAAAGCCAATTACGAAAACGACCTTATTACCAAAGATGCTAATACCGCTGTTACTTATGGCAAAGCAGTGCATAGAAATGAATTTGGCATTACCAAGGGTACGTTTTTTAGTCCAAAAGGCAACCGCATTGCTTTCTATAAATTAATGGAAGGCATGGTTACCAATTATCAATTAATGAATGTAAAAAGTACCGATTCTGCTGGCAATAAATTGGTAAGTCCAACCGAGTTTGAAAACATGAAGTACCCAATGGCTGGAAATAAAAGTCATGAGGTAAAAGTGATGCTGTACGACTTTAAGAAAAAGCGCATGTTGGAAGTAAATACAACAGGAGATGAAGAACAATACTTAACCAATATTAGCTGGAGTTTAGATGAAGAATACGTTTATATAGCCGTGCTGAACCGAGACCAAAATGAAATGAAATTGCAGATGTTTGATGCAACCACAGGTATGTTTATTAAAACTCTTTTTACCGAAACTCACGCTAAATATGTGGAGCCAGAAAAGCCTATGTATTTCTTGAAAAATGAGCCTGGCAAATTTATTTGGTTCAGCGAGAAAGATGGCTATAACCATATGTATTTATATAACAACAAAGGAGAGCAAATTAAGCAACTTACCAAGGGCAAAATGGTGGTTACAGATATTATTGGTACAGATGCTTTGGGTACTTTATTGTTTTACCATGCAACGAGCACCGATGGCTTAAATAAATATGTGTATAAGCTGGATATGAAAACAGGTGTGAGCATGCAAATTAATAAGCTTGAAGGCTTACACACTGGAATTGTTTCTAGCAATGGACAGTATGTTATTGAGCAAATTACCAGCAATACCATTCCAAGAAGGTATTTGTTATTGGACAATAAGGGCAAGGAGTATAGCATGATTTTAAATGCCATTAATCCAATTAGAGAATACCAATCTTGCAAGGTTGATTTGTTTGCTATTCCTTCGACAGATAATAAGGTGAGTTTAAATTGCCGCATGATATATCCTGCTGCTTTTGATTCTACTAAAAAGTATCCTGTATTGGTGTATGTGTATGGCGGACCGCATGCGCAAATGATTACCAACTCTTGGTTGGGTGGTGCAGATTTGTGGTTATACTATATGGCACAACAAGGTTATATTGTTTTTACCATGGATAATAGAGGTAGTATGAACCGTGGTTTAGAGTTTGAGAATGCTACTTTTAGAGATTTAGGAAAAGTGGAAATGGAAGATCAATTGGCAGGTGTTAGCTACCTTAAAAAATTGAAGTATGTAGACGGTGCAAGAATGGGTGTTTATGGTTGGAGCTTTGGTGGCTTTATGACCACGTCTTTGATGACCCGCACGCCAGATGTGTTTAAATTAGGCGTTGCTGGCGGACCTGTAATTGACTGGCGCATGTACGAAATTATGTATACCGAGAGGTATATGGACATGCCTCAAAACAATGCTAAGGGTTACCATGATGCAGATTTAACCAATTATGCCAAGGACTTAAAAGGTAAATTATTGTTGATACATGGCACCAACGACAATGTAGTTTTGTGGCAACATACCCTTACCTATTTAAAGAAATGTGTTGACGAAGGTGTGCTTATAGATTACTTTGTTTACCCTGGTCACGAACACAATGTATTGGGTCCAGACAGGGTGCATTTGATGCGCAAAATAAGTCAGTACTTTAAAGAGAATTTATAGTATTATAGGATCACCAATTTATGAACATAGCGGGCATTTCCAGCATCTAGTTTTAAGAAATAGATTCCGGGATTTTGTCCAGCTATGTTTAATTTTAATTGGTTCGAACCAAAATGAATTTCTTTAAAATCTTGTATTAAAACCAGTTTACCATCCAGCGAATAAAGGCTTGCACCTATAGGTTGTGCCAGGTTAACTTGCACATCTATGTTAAGCTCTTTGTCCTGCACAGGATTAGGATATACTTGAACCGTAAGCGAGCTTAGCAAGTTTTCTTCATTGCTGTTCACATGATTTACCCTGGCAAAAGCCGCACCACCTGTGTTGTAATAAGTTCCACTGCCACTGGTTTCTAATTTTATGGTTTTAACAGCATATAAATAATTCCCAGTTACATAATTTTTATCGTGGTTGAAACTGGTGGTATTGATGGGCGTTGGATTTAACCTATGGAAAGTATTGCTAAGGGTATCTACCAAATAAACCGCATATTCTATGCCCGGTTCTGCTACCGCAGGCCATGATAATTTCACAATTTTATCTTCGCTTGTGGCTTGCAAAGAAAGTACGGGAGGCAGGTTTTTTTGACGTAAAGTTGGGTCCCCCATAAGGGCTATGTGCATTGAATTTTCTGAGAGGTTAAATTTTCCAGAAAAATAAAAATCTGTATTGTTCTGGCTGATCCGAGTGCCTTTGCCAATGCGCTCTCCCAGTGCCATATGATGTACATACCATTTGGGAATTCCGCCCCAAAACGAAGCCAAACTTTTGCTTGCCAAAGGAGCACGAAGCAAGTTATTTTGATTGTCCCAATCGCCAAAAAAGCTACCTGCTAAAATGGTAAATACATTTTGAAAACTATCGTTTACAAAACTGCTGGTAGTACCAATACCACTGCATGAAGTATATGAGCCTGCACCACAACCATAGCTCCATAAATAAGAGCCATTCTTTTGGGCGTTGATATAATCAAGCGAATCGGTAGTGTTGGTATAACCCACCAAAGCAGCAAAATTGGCATAGCCAGTAGATGCTAAATTTAAGCTACCAAAATTATTATCTATGAGGGCTCTTTCCTGCACCTTCCAAGTACCATTGCGCCAAGCATGATTTCTATTTAAATATTCTTTTACTAAAAGAGTATCACTCTTTTTAAACAAAGGCATATTAAACATATCCACCCTTCCAATCTCCAACATTGCCTCGGCGCTAAGCTTACTCTGGTCGTACTTTCCATCTCCCACCACATTGTGATGTCTGGATTGCGAACCAGTTTTACAATCTACCCAATTGTCTGTTAGCACATCTTCCATAATTCCATACACCACATCTGCAGGCCAAGCACCCGTATGATTTCCACTTCCCTCTACATGTCCGTCTGGCGGCGGAGTTTCTGAGTTAGCCGAAAAATATCCTGAGTAAGGCACAGGCACATGTCCAACAATAAACAAGCTAGCAGGTTTGGTGGGAGCACTCAAGTAAATGGTTTTAATTCTTGTCTTTACATTGGCAACAGCCTCTCCTCTGCCTGCGTAAGAAGTATAAACAATATAGCCCTCTTGGTGCAAATCGAGCAAGAGTTGGTTCAGTTCGTTTACCAAAGGCACCCTATAATTACTATCTATGAGCACAATAATGGCAGGATATTGTTTGGTTTCTGGCGCCATATTACCCGCATAAATGTAGCCAAGCGCGTCGGTGGTAGCCCCTTTTCTTTTCACAATTTGGTATTCAAAGGCATCGCCCTTTTTAAAAGAAGCATCGGTATATTGGCTTAAATTTCCGGCAATAGTGGCATAAGGGCTTGTTCCCCAAGATTGCGATTGTTGCGATAAACGCTTATAAATATCATAGTTGCCCGTATAGTTTTCATAAGGCCAATGCAAGGTAAGCGTGCCATCTGAATTGGCAGTGGCACTTACGCGCAACACCTGTGTTTTGGCCACTTGCGCAAAGGCTCCAACAAAAGGCAAGAGGCAAAATAATAAAACCTGTAAGCGTTTTTTCATGACTGTTTTTTAATCGTTTTTGGGAGATTGAATCTTATCAAATATATAAAAATCAGGAAATAAAAACGGGGTATTAGTGAATATACCTATTTAGAAAATCTTAACAGATTTGGTATTGGTTCAGACAGAACTGGACTGAACCAAACGCCGTTAACCATGATTTAGATAGATTGGCTTGTTTTTGAACCTATTTTAAAAAACATTAAATTCTCTTAATACTGAGCCATTAAAGCGTTTTTTTTATTTATTTTAGGTATGTTTGTTAGATTGTAGTCATTGTGCAAAAAGAGATTGGTTTTCTAATGCTTACAATAAAAAATTAACATTCTTATGACGCAAGATTTAATACTTTCTAACCTTTCAATATGATGAAAAAACTACTATTTGTTTGTGCATTTTTTACTCATCTATTTGCATATGCTCAGTTTCCTAATACCATAAACTTTACTCAATTGCCTGCCAGTGGCGGACATATCTTGGATGTAGTAGATTACAACAACGATTCGTATGATGACCTTGTTTATCAGAATGGGCCAAGTGGCAATATTGAAATTTACTATAATAATTTTGGCAGCTATACTAAGGTAACGGCCGACATGGGATTCCCAGTAATTGCTGGCAATGGCAAAGGCACAGAAGGTGTTGTTTCTTTTGATTACAACAATGATGGTTACCAAGATTTGTTGTTTATAAGTGCTGGCACACCTGGCTATTTTAGGTTGTTTAAAAACAATTGTGGAAGTAGTTTTTCTGAGGTAAGTACAGCTATGAATATGCCTAGCAATCCAAATGTTGCTTCACAATATTTAACATTAGACCCAATTGTTTTAATTAGTGATTATGATAAGGACAATGATTTAGACATTGTGTATGTGAGGGATGTTTCTGGTGATTATAGAGTGAGCGCTTTGGTTAATGGCGGCAGTAGTTTTAGTGCACCTGTTGATTTATTTTCTGGTTTTGGAAGTACGCTTCCTATAATCAGTTTTATTAATTACGACAATGATTTAGACGACGATTTGCTTTTGATTAAAAATACAAACGTTAAACAATCTTGTGAGATACAATTGTATGCCAACAATGGCACTGGAACCTTTAATTTACTAAGCACTACAGGTCTTACCAATAGCAGTCCCGTAGGCTTTGCCAACATTACAGATTATAACCAAGATGGTTATTCTGATATTATTTTAGGCACCAAAGACACCGTTAGTCCGGGTCCAGGAAACCAAGGATTAAAGGTATTTAAAAACAGCAATGGTGTTGGAACTTTTACCGACCAAACAAGTACATTCAATACCATGGCAGGTAATAATGGCGATTATTATAGATCGAACTTCTTTGATGTAAACAATGATGGTTTTATTGATGTATTGTGGGAAGTGAGGAGAAATGATTCTATTGCCTCTGCTGCGCCCTTGATGGTGAATAATGGGTCGAATGTATTTACCAATGAGAACAGCAATTTAATTCCATTAGCGGTGGTTGATACCAGCACCAGTTTAAAGTATACGGTATTTGATTATGATAATAATGGCGACCTCGACATATTTGTGCCAGGTACCGCAGGTAATGCAAAAATGCTATTTAACAATACCAGTTCCTTTAGCAATTATTTATCATTAACCTTATACTCATGTTTTGGAACTGCCGACCCAATTGGTGCTAGAATTTATGTAAAATCTGGAACCTTTAAAGCCTATAAAACCTATACCTCACAGGGAATATCCTCTGATGGAATGGGCAAGAGCGAAAAGATACATATTGGATTAGGCACCAATTCTTTTATTGATTCTTTGGTGGTTTACTGGCCAAATGGAACCGTAACTGTGAAGACCAATTTCTTGGCAAACAACCATTACAAAATTGTAAATGGCACCTGTGAAATTGCAGAACCCTTGGTCTTTGATTTAGGAAACGACAGCATTGTATTTTGCAATGTGGATACTGTAAACTTTTTTGCTCCCAATGGATACATGAAGTACTTATGGAGCACAGGTGATACTACCATAGGAACAAAAGTTACCGAAACAGGATGGTTGTATTGCACCGTATTTTTTTATAGCAATTGCACTTTGTTGGACAGTATTTATGTAAGAGTTGCAAAAGGAAATATTGTACAAAATGATACCACCCTCATTAAAGGAAGTTCATTGCAGTTAGATGCTAGTCCGCGCTACGATTGTTCGCCATTTGGAGCGCCTATAAAGCGAATAGTAAGTGCCTCCGAAAACTTGGGTTCAACAGTTAATTATGTAGGCTCTTTAAACGGACACCATTATTATGTTTTTAACAACCCTGGTGATTGGTCGAGCGCCCAAAGAGACGCCCTAGCCTTGGGTGGCAATTTAGTGGTGATTAATAGTCAGGAAGAGAATGATTTCTTAGCCCAACAGCCTACCCTTACCAGTTTAAATTTGTGGATAGGATTGTATAGAAACAACAATCCGGGTAGTTCATTTAGATGGGTAAACTGCGATCCATTAAATTATACCAATTGGTCATTATTGTTTAATTCACCGAGTTCAGTTCCTAACGAGCAATATGCTTATATGAGAGCAACGGGATGTGTGGACAGTGAGAAATGGAAGAATACAGACGAAACACAATTCTCTGCAGACCCATGCGAATCTGGCTTTTATGGCCTAATTGAATTTGACAATTCAATCGCCACCTCTTATTTGTGGAGTACCAGTGAAACGTCTACGAGTATTGCTGTATCACCAGCAAGCTCAACTACTTATTTTATAGAAGTGAATCAAAACAACAACTCTTGTTTTGATGCCATCAATGTAAATGTGCTTGATCCAAGTACTTTATTAGATTTTGATTCGCTATTTGATTGCAATTCAACCAGCATTATGCTTACTGCCAATACAGATGGGTGGGATTCTTATCGCTGGAATACGGGAGATACAAGTAGGTCTTTAACTATAAGTGAAACTGGATGGTATACCATAACGGCCAATTATGGAAGTGGCTTTGGTTCAGACAGTATCTATGTTTTTCTTGCCAAGAACAAGATACTTACACCAGATACCACAGTATGCGCAAATACCGAAGTTTATATATTAGGACCGGTATTGCCGTTTAGAACCCAGCAAGCTCATAGGCAAAATTTTGAGGCTGGAATTTTCACCAATTACAGTT
This sequence comes from Bacteroidia bacterium, assembly GCA_044370475.1. GTDB lineage: Bacteria > Bacteroidota > Bacteroidia > UKL13-3 > UKL13-3 > B1. The sequence goes on along the minus strand of JBILVK010000060.1, from coordinate 9,482 downwards.
CAACAGATAGCTTTACATACAATGGCACCAAGGTATTTGGACCATTTGCAAATGACTCTGTAACCTATACCATGAATGGTATACCAACGCATGATTCTATTACGGTAAGTTTTGATTTATACCTTCATGATTCGTGGGAAGGAAATTGTGCTACGGTTGGGGAGGATAGATTTAAGTTTATGGTGAACAATAATACTTTGTTGAATGAAACTTTTTCTAATAGTGTTTCATGTACGCAGAGCTATAATAATACGGGTATTTCTGGAAGCTATCCTGCATTTACAGGAGCCGTTGCAAGTAGTCTTCCTAGGAGGTGTTTAAGTGGAAGTTCAAGTTCAAAATACACCATTACAAAATCATTTGCACACAGTGAATCTAGCTTAGTATTTTCTTGGTTAGGTGCATTGCGTGACACTTCTGCGAACCTTGCCAAGTGCAATGAAAGCTGGTCATTAGACAATATTATTATTAATTACCGCATACCTACTAAGGTGTTATGGTCAACTGGAGATACCACACAGAATATTTTGGTGAACGCAGTGGATGCTACCACAGATTATTGGATTGAAGTTCCAACAGGTAGCAGTGGCGTATTTTGTTATGATACGGTTACCATTAATACGCATCCCGACAATTTGCCAATTGATTTATTTGTTGATTCAATATTTGGCTGTAGTGATTTAATTTCTACCAGTTTGGAGTTACCTATTGCCCAAGAAAAATACAGATGGAGCAATGGCGATACTACCTTTAATACCACTATTTACAATACCGGTTGGTATTATGGTTATGTAGAAAACAGCTTTGGCTGTTCAAGCTTCGACAGTGTATATTACAACAAAGACAAGTACACTTTATCTATGGGAGATACAACTATTTGTGCGGGTAGCAGCCTCACAATTGCCTCCAATTTAAACAACAATGCAACTACTTTCCCTGGTCCAAACTTAACAGGTTATACTGCAGGTCAGGCATTAGCAGGTTATAGTTATTTGGGAGAATTTAGGGGACATCATTACTACCAATCTAATACCAGCAACAGCTGGGAAACCTCGCTGCAGAAGGCCTTGGCAGTGGGCGGATACTTGGCATGTATCAATGATTCTATGGAGCAAGACTTTATAAGCAACCTTACCGATAGCAATGTTTGGATAGGTTTGTTTAAAAACAGAAATGGGTATTTTGAATGGGTAAATAAGGATACTTTAATTTATCAAAAGTGGGCCAGTGGACAACCAAGTGCAAGTCCGAAAGATTATGTGTACATGCAAGGTAGCAATTGTGTGCAAAAAGAGAAATGGGCTACCCATTTAAATACAGATCCTTTGGCAATAGACCCTTGTTTAAAAGACGCCTACGGCCTATTAGAGATTACACCATTGCAATACAGTTACGAATGGACAACAGGTGCAAGTACAAAAGATATTACCATTAATCCAACGAGCACTGAGGTGATAGAACTACTCATCACCAAAACAGAAAATAACCATGTTACACAATGTGTGTTAGGACCTATACAAGTAGACATGAATGCGGGTCCAACCATAATAGGAACATCGCAAAATTGCTTGAACAGCAATTTGAGTTATAGCACGCCAGCAAAGCCCGGCAGATCTTATGTTTGGGAAGTATTTGGAGGAACCATTGTTTCTGGACAGTTTTCAAATAGAATTAGGGTACTGTGGGACAATGTTGGAGCAGGATATATTTTATTAAGTGATTCTACCTTCGCTAACCAATGTAAAACCATTTCCGATACCTTCCATACACAGACCGTTGAAGTATTGTCTCCTAATATTTCTGGCTTGGTGGATGTATGCCAAAACCAAATTGAAACCTATAGCACGCCATCAGACCCATCCTTGAGTATGAATTGGACAGTATTGGGCGGTGCCATTTTAAGCGGACAAGGAACAGCCAATGTTAGCATACAATGGACCAGCTTAGGCACAGGCACCTTAAGCTTGGTGGTAACACATACAGCTTCTGGTTGCGTGGCACCTGCATCCGATTATTTTGTGTCGATATCTCCTATTCCAACACCTACCATTACAGGTAAAGATACCCTGTGCGAAAACACATCGGCTACCTATGGTGTTGCTGCAAATACAGGCAGAAAATATGTATGGAATGTAACAGGCGGAACCATTGTATCTGGGCAAGGAACCAATTCGATACAAGTGCTTTGGGGAAGCAATGGAACAGGATTGATTAACTTAATGGATTCTGTATTGGCATCGGGATGTTTTGTCATTACCAATGATTACAAAGTGGTAAAAAATACTTTGCCAGCACCTTTGGTAAATGGTTTAAATTCGGTTTGCGAAAATTCAATTTCTACCTATTCAACACCAAGCAATACAGGAAGAACATATAAGTGGATTGTGAATGGAGGAACTATTGTTTCTGGACAAGGAACTTCATCTATTAATATAGTTTGGGGAAGCAATGGTGCAGGAGATGTGCAAGTAAGCGACTCGGTAAATGTTTCTGGATGTAAATCTTTTTCTGCTGTATTTAACGTAAATAAAAACACCATTCCTCAACCTATAGTAAGTGGCAATGATGCCATTTGTCAGGGCGCCACAGCCACCTATTCTATACCAGGTTTAAGCGGACATACCTATAAGTGGACAGTTACCTTGGGTAGTATCGTAAGCGGACAAGGTACTGCAAGTATTAGTGTACTTTGGCCAATTAGTGGCTCGGGAACTGTTGAAGTTTCTGATTCAATAAACCTTACAGGTTGTAAAGGAACCTCACCACTTATGGCGGTTTCTATTACCGCCAATCCAAATCCTGTTATTACGGGAAAACAAACGGTATGTGCGGGAGAAAATGTAGTTTACAGCACCCCATCTAATACAGGCAGAAGCTATATTTGGAATGTAAACAGTGGAAGCATCGTAAGTGGTCAGGGCACCTCTACCATCACGGTGTTATGGCCAAGTGCTGGCAGTGCATTTGTGAATGTAAAAGATTCGGTAAATGCAACAGGATGTGCGGTGCTTACAGCTAATTATACGGTAAACATAGAAGCCAATCCAACGCCAGTTATAACGGGCGAAAACAATGTTTGCGCATCAAGCACTAAGGCATACTCTATCCCATCAAATACCGGTCGCACATACAATTGGAGTGTAAGCAATGGAAGCATAGTTTCGGGTCAGGGAACAAGCGACATTCAAGTATTATGGGGCTCATTTGGTTCAGGCAGTATAACGGTGAGCGATTCTATTAACGCCTCGGGTTGTGTTGGCTATGCACCAACCTTTAATGTAAATATCAACATTCAACCAAATCCAGTGGTAAGCGGACCAACAAGTGTGTGTGTGAACTCTGTTTCCTCGTACAATATTGCCCCTAGTTTAGGTAGAACCTATACTTGGTTAGTGAGTGGAGGTACCATTGTTACTGGCTTAGGCACAGCGGGCATCGAAGTAAGTTGGAGCAGTGCAGGAACGGGCAGCATACAAGTAATAGATAGTGTTGATGCAACAGGATGTACTGGAATTTCTAGCATATTAAATGTAAGCATAGAACCCAAACCAAGTACCTTTATCAGTGGTGCAAATTCAGTATGTGAGAACGGCACTGCAATGTATGGTACCATTTTTAACTCGAATAAATACTATGATTGGGGCATTATTGGTGGCAATATTGATATGGGTCAGGGTACCTCAAAAATTAGTGTAACCTGGACGGCCCCAGGCACAGGCTATGTATATTTAACAGACTCTTTGGTAGGTTCAAATTGTTCTGCCTATGCATTTTTGGGAGTATCTGTTAACCCAGTTCCAAAGGCAAGCTTTACGGCAGTGCAATCTGCGGGCGGTGTTAAATTAACACCAGACGAAGCCAATGTATCTTGCAAATGGTATTTTGGTGATGGCGATTCAAGTTTTTTATATTCACCTTACCATGCCTATGTAAACAATGGCATATACACTGTGAGTTTATACACCAGAAGCATTTATGGCTGTCTGAACCAAAGCACCATGGACGTGAACATAAGTACCGTGGGCTTGGATGGCGATATGTTTAGTCGCAACTTTAAGTTTAATGCGCAACCTAATCCGTTTACCGAGCAAACCAACCTAAGCTTAACCTTGCAAGAAAGTGCCGATATTAGCATGGATGTGTATGATATGAGTGGAAGGCTGGTTCATAGTTTAGCGAAAGAACAAAACTTCAAAGCCGGCACATATTCCTTCCTATTCCAAGCCGCCAATTACCAAACGGCTGGCGGAGTATATTTGGTTAGGTTAAAAGTTGGAGAAGAAATTAGAAACCTTAGAATTGTTGAGATAGGTAGATAGAAAGAATTTTGAGTAAAAGAAAATGCGGGTTCATTTAATTGAATCCGCATTTTTTTGTAGCAGCAACCCTTAATAATTTATTGGAATTTTTATTGGGAGGAAATTCTTAACAATCTATTTTAGAAGATTAAATTTTTATCCTTAACAGTTTTATAAATACTTCGTTTTCCTTTAAACTTCTTATCTTTCGGTATGAACCAATTGTCGATAACAGAAAATCAATTTTATGAGGTAGAAAGTTTTGACGAACTTGTTTCTGTGCCTTATAAAGGCTTGACAAATGCGATATGTTGGAAGCGAGAGCTTGTCGGAGATTTTTCTGAAATTGTAGCTAAAGTTGTTACCAAAGAAAACATTGTTGAATTGGATGAAGAAGATTTATATGCCCTTGAGTTAAGTGAGCAAGGAAATATTGCACGAGAAATATTGGTGAGTGATTTAAGGCTATTAAGTGCGCATGGAGCCTCTCCTATTCTCAACCTTATAAAGTGTTATGATATAGACGAAACCAACCCCTATTTTGCCACCGATGTATATTCCTTTCATGCAGACAGATCACCGGTAGCAACAGACACTTTTCTATGCACTTACTATGGCGATTCGAGCGAGATATTGCCTAATGCGCAAGCCCAACAAAAAGTGCTTGTTCCAGAAATACGAGAACAATTAAAAAAACAATATGATGGTCCTGAAGAAGGATTTGAGAACTATCTAAAAGAAAATTTCTATGACCTACATTACCAAATAAAGCCTGGTGGAAAACCCATCAGCTTGGGCTTGGGAAACATCTGGAGACTCGCGGTCGATCATCCTGCTATTGAAGTGCCACCCTGTGTTCATAGGGCACCTAAAGAACAAAACGAACAAGCCCGTTTATTGCTCATTTGTTGAGGTAGGAACCCTGGTGAATTATTCATAAACATTTATGCCTCTGTGCAAACAGCATAGGGCCAAAAAAAAATCATAAAAACGTACGTAAATGGAATACCTGAAAATAAAAAAAGAGGTTGAAAATCAACCTCTTTTTAGTAGCGGGAGATCAGGCGATTTCTAACTTTTTAGAAGGGTAAGAATTGGCGGTTGATTTGTGGCTGTATATGAATAGGTCTAAGGATTTGCCTTGAAAGAAAAGGTATGGTCGGTTATTTCGTTTAACTGTATGTCATTTGTCGCTCAATAAAACGTCAATTTGACCTAAAAAAGAGAAATTAAAGAACGATAAATAAAATATCAGTCAAATACACAGGTTTTTTCGTTCCGAAAACAGTATATTTGACCGATAAAACACATTCTCGTGACCGATAAATTAAACACTAAGATGAACAGAGAGGAATTGATGATTTTGACTTATTTGAAAGATAATCCCAAAACGTCAGCGCCTGAAATACATAATGGATTAGTAAATTTGAATACAAATTTCTCCATGTCACTCAGTACGCTAAAAAGGCGGCTTGGTGGAGAATTTATGAAAATGAATCTTGTTACAAGCAATGGTAAAGGAAAAGGATTAAAATACTCATTAACCCCTGAATACCAGTTAATTTATCCAATTAATGTGGATGAATATTTCAGCTTTGAGAATAGGAAAATCAAAAGCCGTTTCAATTTCGAATTAATTGATTCATTAGAAGGTGCTCGGTTATTTACGGACGAAGAAATGGAAGAATTACAAAGTTTACAAAGACAATATGAGCATAATATAAGTAAACTATCGCTGTCCGTATATCAAATGGAGGTTGAGCGATTATCCATTGATTTATCATGGAAATCTTCACAAATTGAAGGTAATACTTACAGTTTGCTGGATACGGAAATACTTTTGAAGGAACAACAAACTGCAAAAGGTAAAACGGTCGAAGAAGCAACAATGCTTTTAAATCATAAAAAAGCTATTGATTTTTTATTGCAAAACCTCGATTTTTTTGAAGCGTTGAAAATTCGAGACATTGAGGATATTCATAGCATGCTAGTTGAGAAACTTGATGTACAACGAAATTTGCGCAAGGAATTAGTGCGTATTGGTGGAACTGATTATCTACCATTAGATAATGAACACCAAATTAGAGAATCATTACATGATGCTTGCAGAATAATAAACAGTAAGAAAAATGTGTTTGAAAAGGCATTGCTGACATTAATCTTGCTCAGCTATATCCAAGCCTTTATGGATGGAAATAAAAGGGTGGCGAGAATTGTAGCAAATGGTATTTTAATAACTAATAATTATTGCCCAATTTCATTCAGAACAGTTGAATCTGTCGACTATAAAAAGGCAATGTTGATATTCTATGAACAAAATAATCTAAATGCATTCAAGCAGATTTTTATCGAACAATTCAAATTTGCAGTCGGTGAATATTTTAGAGTCCGTGTAGAGTAGAAACGAAAAAAGCCAATCATTTCTGATTGGCTTTTTTTTGCTTGTAGCGGGGAGCAGGATCGAACTGCCCACCTTAGGGTTATGAATCCTACGCTCTAACCAACTGAGCTACCCCGCCATGGGACTTAAAAATTGGGGCAAATCTTGCCTTGAATGATTTTTAAGGGGCTGCAAATATAAGGATTTTGAACTTTTAAAAAAAAATATTTCTGCGAAACAATTTTTTTTAGCTCAAGCGTTATTCATATAAATTTAAGAGAATTCAGTGTCTATCTATCAGAACTATACACAAAGTTCTCCACCAGAATGATGCACAAATTGTAAACAATTTTTATAATTGTGCTAAATTTGTAAATACTAATGTCGAATACCATGAATAGAAGGAAGGTTTTAATTGGAGGTTTAACTGTTGCTATTATAGGCTTGGTTACTTTTGCCTTTGTTAGCTACCCCCCTTTTGATGCTTTCAGCGGTTCGGTTAAGAAAAATGGCAAAGCTGGTTTCCCTGGTTTTGGCATCTGGCTCCCACCAGACTACGAGGTTCATGGCATTGATGTTTCTCGTCACCAAGGCAAAATTAATTGGGAATCTGTTAGCGAACATTCGTCCAACAATATCGATATAAGCTTTGCATTTATTAAGGCTTGTGAAGGAAGAACCGTTAGAGATAATTACTTCCAAGAAAACTGGCGTAATGCCAAGGAAATTAACATACTAAGAGGTGCTTATCACTTCTTTCGTCCGCATTTAACTGCCGACGAACAATTTAACCTCTTTAAAAGCATTGTTAAGTTACAAAAAGAAGATTTACCTCCAGTATTAGATGTTGAAATGAGAGGAAGCACCCCTCCGGCCAGAATGAAGAAATCTGTGAAGCGTTGGTTGGAACTTGCAGAGAAGCATTACGGTGTTACACCTATTTTGTATACCAGCTATTCATTCTATAGAAATTACTTTAGTGGCAAAGAGTTTGAAAAATATCCATTGTGGATTGCTCATTATGCCACAGATGATTTGAACCGACTTACCAAAAAATGGGAGTTCTGGCAACACAACGAAAGTGGCAGGGTTAAAGGTATTCGTGGCAACGTTGACTTCAACGTATTTAAAGGCGACTACGACGACCTAATGGGCCTTTGCAAAAGGTAATTACCCTTTCTTTTTGGCGATGATGGTGAGGTAGGTGTAAACTGCGGCGCCAACAATGAAGAAGGCAATGTAGCCGTATTTTTCTTGCTTGTAAAAATCATACGACAAATATCCCATCATGCCGTAAATTATGGCGAGTTTTATGCCTTTCTCGCTTGAGTAGTTTTTAACTACCTTGGGTAAAATTACATAGACCAACAGCAGGGCAAAGGCTATTAAGCCTAGGATGATTACCCAGTTATAATTACTTTTTACGATTTCCATTTTCACTTAATAATTTTAGAAACTTATAATAGATTTCGGTGTTTTCGTACATGCCGTTAAAGGTGTTTGCACCCGGACCATAAGCAAAAACAGGTACCATAATGCCGCTGTGTCCTTTGCTGGCATAATTTACCGTAAAGGCAGAATGATCAGATTTATTCTCTAACATACTTAAGCCTCCTGTTTCGTGATCTGCCGTTACCACCACCAAGGTATTGCCATCTTTCTCTGCGGCATCTAATACCTCATTTATCACGGCATTAAAGTCTAATAACTCGGCTTTCATGTATTCAAAATCATTGTCGTGTCCGCCCCAATCTATTTGCGAACCTTCTACCATCAAGAAGTACTTACCATGGTATTTTTCCAAATTTTTCTGAGCCAAAGCAGTTGCTTTGGAAAGGTAATCTCCCCTACCCTCTTGCATTTTTTTCATGCCATTCTCGGCCAAGGTATATACCAATTTAGGAGCGTCAATGTTTAGTAAGTTAGTATCGCTGGCAATGGTATAACCAAACTCGTTCAACTCTGTAAATAAGTTGCGACCATCTTTGCGACCCGTAAAAAATTTCTTTCCACCCCCAATGGCTATGTCACAATTTTTACGCACCATAAACTCTGCAATTTCTTCCTCACTTTTGCGTGAAGCTACATGCGCATAAAAAGCCGCTGGCGTTGCGTGGGTAATAGAAGAAGTTGCCACCACACCTGTTCCCCAGTTATAGTTCTTAGCTTTCTCAAATAAGCCCTCACTCTCCAAACCAGCGCTGTCTACCCCAATGGCTCCGTTATAGGTTTTTTTACCCATAGAAAAAACGGTTGCCCCAGCGCCACTGTCGGTTACATAATTATCCGAAGAGCGCGTTTTACTCAAACCAATGACCTCAAAGCGCTCAAAGGCATTTCGGCCTGTATAATTTACCATGCAGGACGAAATCTGCGCCAATCCCATGCCATCTCCAATTAAGAAAACGATGCGTTTAGGCTTCACAATCTTTTGAGGCTTAGGTTTGGCGGCCTGAACCAAGGATGCACATGCAATAAATAAGGCCAAATAAAATACGATCAGTTTCTTCATGTTCAATTAAACTATGGAATGGCAAAGATGAACAAAACTCAAAATATTCAAGCCATTCTTTTAGGATAGTTCGTAAGTTTTTCCGGGTAAAGTTCTTACATAACCCGCAAACTCCAGTTCTAAGAGTTTTAAGGCCAAAGTGCCCGGGTCCATATTTAACTCATAAGCCATCTCATCTAAATTGGCCCGCACCTTAGTCTGTATATGCCTAACCAGTTTAGCATCATCCTTTTCTAGCTTGCTAAACAAATCTACCGGCACCGCCACTTTCTTCTTATTTTCCCATCCCATG
>JBILVK010000170.1:0-4868 GCA_044370475.1 Bacteroidia bacterium | reverse complement strand
AGAAAATCTTCAAAAGCTTTACCATACCATTGGCATGGGCGCCCTAAAATACTATTTGCTCAAAGTTGACCCCAAAAGAAAAATGATGTTCAATCCAGAAGAAAGCATCGATTTTCATGGCAATACTGGTCCCTTTATCCAATACACACACGCCCGTATTAAATCTGTTTTGCGCAACGCAGGCAGCTATCCAAATATCGGTCTGAACCAAGACCTAGCGCTAAGTAAAGTTGAAAAAGAATTACTCATCAAACTCTACCATTATCCACTTGCCATCAAAGAAGCAGGCAAGGATTTGAGTCCGGGCGTACTCTGCAATTACATCTACGAACTTGCTAAAATTTATAGCTTGTTCTACCACGATCATCCTATTTTAAAAGAAAGCGATGAAAGCCTAAGATTGTTCCGCATTAAATTGTGCGAACTCAGCTCAAGCGTTATCAAATCTAGTTTTGCCATGTTAGGCATTGAAGTTCCTGAGAAAATGTAATTCAAATTTGAGCCCTTTTTTTGATATGAATAAACGCATTTTAATCATCCTATCATTCTTGTTTCTGTTGGCCTGCAACCCAGTAAAAAAATACATGGAAGCAGGCAATGTGGAGTATGAAAAAGGCAATGTAGATGGTGCAGCAAATTATTACTACAATGTATTGCTGCTAAAGCCCGATTATTTTGAAGCAAAGCAAGCATTGGAAAAGGCAGGCGGACAAGTTTTAATGGGCAAGTTTTCTACTTTTAGCAAATACCTAGTTGCCAAAGAAGATGAACGTGCGGTTAAACAATATTTATCTTGCCAGAAATATTATAATAAATGCAAGTCGGTAGGAGTAGAGCTCAATTGGCCCACCATGTACGATGAAGTGTATTTCGATTTAAAGAACGGATACATTAGTGAGCAATACGATACTGGCGTAGAATTAATGAAGGCCAATAAGTATGAACAAGCCGAACAAGTATTTGCCAATATTTCCGAAATTGATTCAACCTATAAAGATGCCACAGTCCTTAGACTAAAAAGCATTTTAGAACCCTTGTACCAGCATGGAAATAAAATGATGGAGACAGAGAACTACAAGGAAGCCTATAGAGATTTTCAGAAAGTGGTGAGCTTGGATCGGACCTACAAAAATGCAGCAAGTTTAGAGAAAGAATCCCTGGCAAAGGCAAGCGTTGGCTTAGGCGTGCTTCCCATCCAAAATCAAACCCAGGTGCAGGGTTTTGATGTAAGGTTATACCAACAGATAGTTGCTTCATTGGTTCAGACCAAAAATCCATTTTTAAAAGTGGTAGACAGAAGCTCCATGGAAAGCATGTTAAGGGAACAAGAGCTTGGCATGAGTGGTATTATAGACCCCGAAAGTGCAGCAAAAGCTGGTAAATTAATTGGCCTTAAATATGTATTGATGACCGCCATAAGCGATTTGGTGTACGACGATAAAGGAGCCATAGGCGATTCTATCTTGGCCTATGAAGCCTATTCAGAGCAAATTCCTTCTAGCATTCCCAACGGCTTGCCAACTACCGTAACCCGCTTTAAAAGGGTAAAATACTTTGATAAGACTCAGAAACGCAAATTGTATTACCGCGTGTTTTACCAATTGGTATCCACCCAAACTTCCCAAGTAGTGGCCAGTGATGTGATAAGTGAAGAAGTGCAAGACGAAATACATTATGCCAGTTACAACGGTAATATTAATACCTTGTACCCAGAACTACCCACTGGAAAGTTTATGCCTACTGCGCCCAAGGAATTTAGGGAACAATTTAACCAAGTGAAACGCGAACTAAAATCAAGGGAAGAAATGACCCAAGAGGTTTGTAAGAAACTATCGAATAAAATCATAGAGGATATCCTTATTTTCATGGAAAAGTGACATTCTTTCAGGCATTATTGAAAGTAATTGACAGTTTGTCTTGACTTGCAATTATTTTACAAAGTTTTTTTCGTTTTTAGGACATAATGTCCTGTAATTCAGTTTGGAATACTCCTTGAGAGCATAAGGTATCCAACAAAAAAAAACAGGAGAAAACAATATGACACTAATTAAATTTAATCCGGCAAAAGAGTTCTTCAGAGAAAGAATGATGCCAAGCGAAATGAACAGTTTATTTGATTCATTTTTTAACGATGGAATGGCCAAATTTGAGCGCAATGTATTTTTTACCCCAAGAGTAGACGTGGTAGAAAACGACACGCATTTTGAAGTACATGTGGCCTTACCGGGATTAAAAAAGGAAGAAATAAACATTGAAGTAGAAAAAAATGTGATGACGGTAAGTGGAGAAAGGAAAATGAAGAATGAAAATAAAAGTGAAAAGTACCACATGGTGGAGAACTTTTACGGAAAATTTTCGAGAAGTTTCACCCTACCAGAAAACGTAGATGGCTCTAAAATAGATGCGCAATTTGCAGATGGTATTCTAGCTATAGCGCTACCTAAAGCAGAGTTAAAACAAAATTCAACCAAGGTGGTTATAAAGTAATCAAGCTGGGGAGCTTGAGTTTTCATAGGTTAGAAAAGTCCGTCTGGGTAACCAGGCGGGCTTTTTTGTGAAATATTTCTTATTTTGCACCCGATAATGAAGGTATACCGCAGCTTAGAAGAATTTAGGAAGATTAATAACGCCATTGTAACACAAGGAACTTTTGATGGGGTGCATTCTGCCCACCAGGTTATATTGGCCCAGTTAAAAAAAATTGCCAAAGAGAAACAAGGCGAAACCGTTGTAATAACCTACGATCCACACCCTAGAACCGTATTGTTTCCAGAAGACCATGGACTCCAATTACTCAATACCCTAGAAGAGAAGATACAATTAATGAAAGAGCAAGAGATAGATCACTTATTAATTTTGCCCTTTACCAAAGAATTCTCTCGCCTAAGTTCCTTGGAGTTTATTAGAGATATTTTGGTGAATAAAATAGGCACCAAGCATTTAACCATTGGCTATAACCACCGATTTGGTAAGAACCGCGAAGGAAGCTTCACGCATTTAAAAGAGTTTGCGCCCACCTACGGTTTCGAGATTGCCGAGATATCAGAGCAAGATGTAGATCAAATCTCTGTTAGCTCCACCAAAATTAGAGAAGCCTTAAACATTGGAGATGTAGCCCTAGCCGCCAAATTTTTAAGCAAGCCTTACCAAATTAGCGGCACTGTTGTAGCAGGCAAACAATTAGGAAGAACCATAGGTTACCCCACCGCCAATATTCAAATGAGCGAATCGCTTAAATTAATTCCAGCAGATGGCGTATACGCGGTTTGGGTCGGTCTGAACCAACAACGTTTCGGGGGAATGCTGAATATTGGAAACAATCCGACCATTGAAGGCAAGGGGAGGAGCATAGAAGTTAACATATTTGATTTTAGTGAAACTATTTATAATCAAACCATAAGTGTTCAGTTTGTTGATAAGCTAAGAGACGAGTTAAAGTTTAATAGCCTTGATGCACTAAAATCTCAATTACATAATGATAAATTGCAAGCCTTGAGTTGTCTGGGTATGGCAACTAAAAGTTAAGCAATGAGAATAAAGTTATTCGTATATATAAGTATATTTATTGGCTTTGGATTGGTTCAGACCGCCAAAGGACAAGTGATTGAAAGTCCCGATTCCCTTGAATTAGTTGAGGAACCAGAGGAAGATGAGGAAGAAGAATCTGCAGAATACGACAGCGTAGTTGTAACTGGCTCAGAAAAATATTGGGATTTTATTAGGCCGCGTAACTTTTTGTTTGATACCGCCTACGCGCCAGCACATGAGTTTTATAGAAGATGGGATACTATTACCATCAATCCATATAAGGTAGATCTACGCAATATGGAAGATACCATTAGGTTGGTATTGGCCAATTTTGATGATTGTTCCTTTCACCCACCCGCCATTGGCGATGTTACTTCTAACTTTGGCTTTAGATCGTGGGGCAGGAGGCAGAAGTTTCACTTTGGTACCGATATTAGGATGGAGGTTGGCGACCCAGTATATGCAGCCTTTGAAGGGGTGGTGCGCATTGCCAAGAAAAGTGCCGATTATGGATACGTAGTATTAATAAGGCATAACAACGGACTAGAAACCTTATATGCTCACTTTTCGCAATTGCTGGCATACCCGGGGCAGCCTGTTAAAGGAGGTAGTATAATAGGATTGGCTGGCAGTACGGGTAGGAGTACTGGTCCGCATTTGCATTTTGAGGTAAGGTTTCAAGGAGAGAAGATAGACCCTGCTGCATTAATACATTTTCCCAGTGGGTCATTAATGAATGATACCTTTCAGGTCGACAAAGGATGCTTTAAACATTTATACGATGTGCAAGCTGCCAAGTTAAAGGCAGCAAAAATGGCCAAGACGCCTAAGTATGTTAAGGCGCGTAAGGGAGATACATTAACTAAGATTGGTAAGAGATATGGGGTAAGCGTAAAAAAATTAAGTAAATTAAACGGACTTAAAGCGAATACCAAAATTAAATCTGGCCGTAAAATTAGGTTAAGATAAAGGGTAAATTAAGAAATCAATAAATTTTTCATGCTCAATTACAGTCCTTTGAGACTAGGTTGAGAAATAAAATTTGCGCAAGTGGGATATAGGCCTACTTTTGCAGCCCCTTAGAGAGAGAGTAGGAGTGGTTGAAAAGGGAAAAAGTTCTTTAGAAGGTTAAATAAAAATTTGCAAATTAAATAAAGATACTTACCTTTGCATCCCCAATGAAAAGCGGGGTTAAGGTAGGCGGAGAGATTTGAGTGAGTTTGAAAATGGTTTTAAAAAAAAGCAAAATAAAATTTGCATGTTAAATTAAAAACATTACCTTTGCATCCCCGTTAAGAAAGAGAGAAGAGAAAGAGGAAACGGCGGGGAAAAACAAAATG
>JBILVK010000059.1:0-16698 GCA_044370475.1 Bacteroidia bacterium | reverse complement strand
TTGTATTATTTTGGGAGCCGTTTATAAAATTTATGGCCGAACCAATGCTCGTGGAGTTATTGATTTGAATAAATTCTGGCGTTCCCGTGCCGCCTCTTTTTCCTTCTAAAGTGAGGTAATTGGTTCCATTAAATTCAAAAGTATTGATGGTGTTTGAAGAGAATATAATGGGCGAACTTACATTGGCTGCTGGCCTTATGGTTAGTGTGTTTGCGGTGCTTGTAAGCAAATCTCCAAAGCTCAATGGGTAGTTTTCAAAGGCTGGGTCATAGGTACTGGTGAGTTCAAAAATTAAGTTGCCATCTATGCCTTTTAGCCTAATATCATTGCAACCTACACCTATGGCAGTATAATCGCATCCGGTTGGACAAATGGTTTTAACCCCAGAGAGCAATCCAGATAAGGTTGCTTGGGAGCTCGATACAAAACTGCTTGGAGCGCTACCTTCATTGCAAGCATATACTTTAAAAAAATAGGTCTTACCTGGAATTAATCCAGCATAATTACTTTGGTAGCTGGTGCCAGTAGTTACAGAACTTGTGCTAGGTAAATTTCCTATTAAACTGAAGTTTGAATTATCGTCTGATGCATATACCAAAAAGTAGGTTTCTGAATTAGAATTATCTACCCAATTGATGGTTAAAGTGGTATTGGTAATATTGGAATATGTGAGATTAATGGGGGCATTGGGTTGCAAAAACTTTGGAACAAATGCGTATGATTGTCCGTCGGCAGGTTTAGCGTTTAAACCATTGGATTCTAAAACGGTGCTGGTATCAGTGGCCGAATTACCTGTGGTTGTGAGGGATAAAAAGTTCTTCATACCAATTGCGGTGTTGGTAATGCCAATAGACGCACTAGGGGAAACTAGCACCCCTGCCTCTGGGCGGTATAAAAATTCAACCTTTCCATCGGCTTCCGATAGCTTTACTTGGAAAGAAATATTGGGATTAGGAGCTGCTGATGGCCACCTCACATTTAACCATTGAAGGGTAAATACCCTATTTGGTGCAGAGCCAGTGGTGGCATAAGTAATATCTGTTGCATTTGTTAAAATTAAATTATCCCATAAGGGGGCAATAATAGGCCTTGGAGAGGCTGCTCCTGCGCCATTGGTAAGGTTGTTGGTGAAATTGTTGCTGCTGCTAATATCCTGACCCAAAACAATAAACCCGTTGGTAGATGCCGAAACAGTGCCGTAATCTTGTCCGTTATAATAAAAAGTAAAACCTATGGGAATGCTATTAGCGTAGCCATCGTTGGTGCCCGCTACCAAGGCCACAGGTGTGCCAAGTGCAATGGGTGTAAAAATAGAATTGCTAGGAGTAAAGACATAGTTGGTTATCGTTTGAGAACTCAATTGGCTAAATGGGCTAACTAACAGCACCATTAAACTTAATAAGCTTAGGATATTCTTCATGATTCGCACCTGGATTAAAAGTTTAAAACTAGATTAATAAATTAACTTTTCCAATCTAATTTCTATTTAAGTGATACTTTAACAGAAGTTTAAGGTTTATTACCGATTATCATTTAGTGAAGAAATTAGTAAGAGATTTTAACCAAATTGCCGATATTGCCGCTGAAGAAAATCACTTCATATAACATTTAACATTATGGCATTTGTATTTTTAGGAATTATTGTTTTTGCGCTTTCTGTATATGCAGCAAAGTCGGATTTAGCAAAGAAGTATGCGGCAGGATTAAAATTTGCGGCAATAGCCATGGTGTTATTGGGTGTTAGTTTATCCTGTTTTAAACAGATTAATCCGGGTTATGTTGGTGTAAAAGTGTTGTTTGGAAAAGTGCATACCGATGTATTAGAAAGTGGCTTGCATTTTATTAATCCGCTTTTAGATGTAAAAGACATGGACATTAAAACCCAAAATTATACCATGAGCATGGTGCATGATGAGGGCGATGTAACAGGAGACGATGCCATTAGAATTTTAACTGCTGATGGATTGGAGGTAGCCATTGACTTAACAGTTCTTTATAAAGTGACCCCAAGTGATGCACCTAAAATATTGAATGAAACAGGCTTGGATTATAACAGTAAAATTGTTCGTCCTATTACCCGAACTGCTATTAGAGACAATGCAGTGTATTATGAGGCAGTGGCTTTGTATTCAACCAAGCGCGATGAATTTCAAAATAGGATATTTAGCACCATTGAAAAAAGCTTTAAAACCAGAGGGATTATTTTGGAACAATTACTTATCAGAAATGTAACGCTTCCAACTTCCGTAAAGGCCAGCATTGAGTCAAAAATAAATGCCGAACAAGATGCCCAAAAAATGCAATTTGTCTTGCAAAAGGAACGCCAAGAGGCAGAGCGCAAGCGCGTTGAGGCGCAAGGGATTGCAGATTACCAGAAAATTATTAGCAGCGGCTTAACAGATAAGCAGTTGCAATATGAAACCATTAAAGCCAATTTAGAATTAGCTAAATCTCCTAATAGCAAAGTGATTGTGATGGGCAAAGGAAATACTCCATTAATCATTGATGGCAAATAAGCTTTCCGGTAGCCAGCTCTAATTTAATTATTTGAAAAAGTTACTCTTCGTTTTACTTTTCTTTCTGCACATTGCTGCTGGTTTTGCGCAGGACCCTTTTTATCAAATTTTAGATAAGAGCAAAGGTTTAGCGTCTAATTCTGTTTATGATATTATTCAAGATAAAAAGGGTTTTATTTGGGTCGCCCATGATGAAGGACTGAGCAAATATGATGGCTTTTCATTTAAGAATTTCGATTGTGTAGAGCAGACTTCAAAGGCAGGTAGCTGCATCATTGAAGATACCTTTGGAAGAATTTGGTATAGCAATTTTGATGGCTATATATATTATGTAGAAAATGATACCATGAAGCCTTTGGAAATGGATGTTCCATTGGGTTATACCCGTTTTGGTATTAGTAAGAATGTGCTTTATATCATTGAAGAAAAAGGCTTGCGATTTTACGACTTAACAACTTTAAAGTCAACGGGGTTTTATCAAAAAAAGTTCCTACATTATTCCTCCGCCAATATGGTGAATGATGCCTTTGTTATTCAAGATACGGGCTTCATTTTTTTTGAAGATGCCAAGTTTAAAAAGCACTTAAGGAGAAACCAAATTGGCAATATGTTGCCCAATTCGGTGCTGTTTAACAACAACAACGCCTTTCCCATTTTAGCCAACAGAGAACAGATTTACGATTATTTCTTATGGTTCAATCCAAGTTTAAATTTCCCTAAAATCAAAATGCCTGTTAAGGGGTTTTTTCAAAATTATTCTTATACGGGCGACTATTTCTGGGCATCTTCGCCAATGGGAGTGTATGGTTTTGATGAAAAAGGGAAACTCATCGAAAATGAGGGGAAACCATTTTTTTCTAAATACAATATCTCAAATGTTTTCAAAGATAGGCAAGGCAATTATTGGTTTGCTACCTTATCTGATGGACTCCTTTTTGTGCCAGATTTGAGCATTAGAATTTATCCTAATTTAGAAAATAAGCCCATGCGCATTGTAGAGCGTGAATTGGATATTATGGTGGGTAATTGGCGCGGTAATATTCAAACTTTTGATTTTCTGTCTGAACCAAAGGAATTGTTTCATTCAGAAGGGCATTCTATTGGAGCTCTTTACTACGACAAATCCAATAAGAAAACCTTTTTTGCCAATCGCTATTTTCAGGTTGCCAATGGGCATTTCGACATTGAACAAAGGAACCGCATGTCGCTCAAGGATATTGTGAAGGTAGATGATAAATATTATGCCTATGCCATTTCGGGTGTTATAGGTTTTATGCATACCTACAACCAAAATGGTACCTCGGTGTGGGACAGTATTTTTAATGCTAATCCTCATGAATATCAAAAGCCTTCATACTCTTCGTGGATCAAAGAGTCTGTGAGGGCTAAAAGTGTTGCTGTTAATTATGGAACAAAACAAGTGTATTATGCTACACACCGTGGGGTATATTGTGTAAGTCCGCGAGAAATAAAAATGCTTAGCTATCAGGATAAACCTGTTTATACTCAAAAGTTGCAAGGCAATGGTGAGCGAATTTTCTGTCTTTCGAGCTTAGGTAAGCTGCTCGAATTATTTCCCAATAATACTTTTAATAGTATTTCTATTCCCACTTACTTTAAGGATGTAAAATACTCCAATGGTTTCTTGTTTTTAATTGGCGAAAAACTGTTGTATTATATGGATTTAAATGATACATCTAATCATTTAAGTCGTCTGGATTTTATGTCGGCCGGACAAGTGATAAACGACCTCATTTATCGCAAAGGGTGTTTAATTGTGGCCACCAATTCGGGGCTTATTTCGGCTCCAATGAAGTTAGGGAGTCACAACAATTTTCATCCTCCCTTTTACATTGATAAGTTAATGGTTGATGGAAAAATTGTAAACCTAAAGGGAGATTTAAAATTTCCTTATAACCAAAATGAAATAGAAATAAACTATTCTATTTTAGCTTATAATTTTTCTAAAGACCTTCCTCTTTATTACCAAATTAACGATGAGCAATGGCAGTTGTGCAACTCCAAAACCAGAAGCCTTGTATTGTTGTCGCTCTCACCAGGTAAATACCAAATACGGTTCAGATATGATGGTTTTAAACCAGAGACAAATTTTATTGCATTTGAAATCAATGCGCCTTATTACCAAAAGTGGTGGTTTTTTGTAATCTTGTTTTTGTTTGTAGCTCTAATTTTTAGTGCGTTTATGCAAGTAAGGTTAAAGCAACTCAAAGAGAAAAATAGATTGGAAATGGAAAAGGTAGAGCTTGAGAAAAGCCTAGGCCAATCTATGCTTACAGCCATTAAATCGCAAATGAATCCGCATTTCTTTTACAATGCACTTAATACCATTCAATCTTATATCTATACCAACGATAAGCAGAAGGCATCTTCTTATTTGAGTAAATTCTCTAAGCTTACCCGACTCATTTTGGAAATGTCTGAGAAAGAATCTGTGACACTTACAGATGAAATAAAGGCCTTATTGTTATACCTCGAATTAGAAAAGGGGAGATTTGAGGAGGAAGGTTTTGAATATAAATTAAATGTAGAGGAGGACTTAGAAGTGGAGCTCATCCAGATTCCTTCTATGATGGTACAGCCTTATGTGGAGAATGCAATTAAGCATGGACTGTTACATAAATCGGGCAAGAAGGAGCTTGAAATAACATTTGAAAAAGACCAAGATTTTCTAAGAATAACTGTTTTGGATAATGGAATTGGGAGAGAAAAATCGGGACAAATAAATGCAGCCAAAAAGGAAAAATGGAATTCTTTTGCAACCCAAGCCAACGAAAAACGCATAGAGATTTTAAATAAAGGAAGAAGTCAAAACATTGGCATAAAAATCATTGATTTGTTTAATGAAACTGGTGATGCCTCTGGAACCTCGGTACTTATTTCTATTCCTTTGCAATGATAGAGTAGGGTCTTTGGTCGTTGGTCTTTAGTCTTTGGGTTTTGGTAGCTGGCTTCTAGCCTCTAGCCTCTAGCTTCTAGCTGTTGGCCTTTAGCCGTTAGCCTTTAGCTTTTACTTAGTTTTATAAGAATAATCTGTGCATCTGTGGAGCTTCTAGCTGTTGGCCGTTAGCCTTTAGCTGTTAGCCTTTATTTAGTTTTATAAGAATAATCTGTGAATCTGTGGCGAGTGGTTTTTAGCTGGTAGTCTTTCGTTTTTGTGGGGATGGCCTTTCGCCAACGACCAACGACCAACGACCAACGACTAAAAAACAATCTCCACATCTGGTAAATCGCGTCTAATTCTGTCTTTTTCTTTTTCGCCTATGGGGTTGCCAGAAAGGTTAAGTGTTTTTAGCTTCCTAAGGCGATATAGGTAAGGCGGTAGGGAGCCAATATTGTTGTTCTCTAAATTTAATTCTTCGAGTTTGGTTAAGCCAGAAATGGTTCTAGGTAAGTACAATAATTGATTATTGCTAAGGTCAAGGCTAATAAGCTTCTTAAGCTGATGTATCTCTGGAGGGAGCTCCACAATGTGGTTGTCGCTCAGGTTAGCATACTGTAAATTTTTTAATTGGTTCAGACCGCTAATATTGCCAATTTGATTGTGAGATATGTTTAACTTTTTTACATAATAGCCACTAGCAAAATACCTATTCAGGTCTGTTATTTGATTGTAACTTAAGTTTAAATTTTCGATAAACTTAAGCTTCTCAAACGATTTGGGCATCTCTTTTAATTGGTTGTGAGATAAGTCCAAATCCTTTAAATCTTCTAGCTTTTTAATGTTCTTGGGCAAGCTTGCAATTTGGTTGTTACTCAAATCTAGTTCAAGCAATTTTTTCATGGTAAATATGCCTTTAGGCACCTTGGTAATGGTCTTTTCATGCAAATCCAATTTCCTCACTTTATCCTTGTCTCTATAGGCAGAATCGTAATCCATATAGGTGGCAAATGACTCTTTGCCATACTTCACTTCATAAATGGGTTTAGGGGAACAGTTAAGCGGACTAACCGCAAATCGATTGTCGCGGTTGCTTTTAATTTCGCCACTTGCCAGCACATCCACCCGCAAATTTTCGATATCAGAACTTAAGGTATAAAGTCCGCCTTTGGTAACTTTTGCCAAGTAAACCAAATGCGGATTAACGCCCACCTGTGGCAGGTATCCGCAAACGATAACACGCACCGGTTTATCAATTTTAGTTGCCAATTCTATATCGCGTATACAGGCAAGGTTATCTGCAATTAAGATAATTTCTGAGTGGTTTGGATAGCGCTTAATTGATTCTAAAATGGCCTCAATATCGTTCTCTTGCCTATCGCCACCACTGCCATTTAAGCGCACCAAATTAAACAAATTGATAATGGTTGGAATGTCTGATGCCTCTGCGGAATAAATACCACCTGTTTCGCCAATTACCTTGCTGGCATTGGTCTTGCCATCGCCATCATTAAACAAGGTAATATACCTAACCCCCGAAGTTTTATAGTTGTTTAAATGCCAATGCATCACTTGTGCGCCATAGCCATACATGCTGCCCGTCCAATCGTTTACCACCAAAGCATCTGCCCATTCTGGATGCCTGCTCATGGCCTTTAAAACCACACTATCAAATACTGGATTAAACTTTAAAAACTCGGCAACCTGACGTTTGTATTGATACATTTCTAAAGGGGTACGTTCGCTTAAAGGAATGCTCGAAGCCTTTGGTAATGCTTGCGTTAAATGGGTTTGTATCATTTGTTTTTGCACATCCACAGGCTTTCTTTCTAAAGCCATTTTTAATGAATCGCTTAACAAATTACTGGCTTTTAGCGACTCAATAGTGCTTATCATTTCCTTCTTGCCACCTTGTATATTAACGGTCTGATCCGATGCCTTTGCGCTGGGTAAAGCATCCGAACTATCTGTTAATGCAGCCTCTTCGGCGGGTGTTCTGTACCAAATTACTACCCCATGAAAGAGTGTATTTACCTGCTCATCATTATCAATATGTGTTTGCAAAATAGTCCGCCAGAGTATATCGGCATCATTCAGCGATGGGTCTAATTTGAATAAATGGATTAAGCGGTTGCACAACAAGGGGTAAATTTCATGGTAAACCCCATCATGAACGGGATACCTCGAATAAACAATATCTACCCTATAAGGATAAACCGTATCCCTAATATTGCTCCACAATTGAGGGGCTATAAAGTTGGAACTTCGTAGGCCATTCTTTAAAAAAACCGCATGCTTTCCATTAGGTACTTTGTATTCATACACCAACTCTTCCTTGAATTTGGCCTTAATTGCCGGACCATTTTTCTTAGGGTTTAAGAGTTTTGGTTCATCAAAATAATTTTGGGCAAATAGGTTCGAACCCCAAAGTAAGAGCAAATATAGAAAGAGGTACCTATTTACTTGGTTATATGTGCGCATCCACTTGGTTCAGCCCTACCAATGCATTTTGATTAAATAATACTTGAAAACAATATGGGTAAAACGAAAATTTTGAATAACTATTTTACCTCTGCCTGTTTATATTTTCCTTTACTTTTCCTGATATTACAAGCTACCACTTTATATTCTGGGCACATTGCTTCGCTATCGTGTATATCGGAAGTAATATTGTTGAGCATTACTTCTGGGAAATGGAAGGTTGAACTTAAAACACCCGGTTTTACATCCAATGTTATTTTAGCCTTCACATCTACTTTTCCTCTCGGAGATTCTACACATACCATGTCGCCATCATTGATGAAGTGTTTACTGGCATCACTTGGGTTAATCAATAATACATCTTCTGTATTGATGAGCACATTTTTAGTTCTGCGTGTCATGGCTCCACAATTGTAATGTTCCAATTCGCGGTTTGTGGTAATAATATATGGATACTCTTTACCATGATCTAGCAGCTCTTTCGACTCTGCAAAATCTTTGTAGATGAATTTGCCTTTGCCCGACATAAATCCTTTGGTATGTAGCACTTGGGTTCCTTTTCCACCTTTGTGCACTGGCCATTGCTTGCCGTTAACTCCAAGTTCATCCCATTTTACACCTTCAAAAAACTGAACTATTTGAGAGATTTCTTTTAATAAAGTATCAGGGTGATAATCTGCTTGGGGATAACCCATTCGATTCATGATGTCGACAATGATTTGCCCATCTACTTTTGCACCTGGAATAGGTTCAACCACTTGGTGAACTGCCTGAATTCTGCGTTCACCATTTGTAAAGGTTCCACTCTTTTCAAAAAAGGATGCACCAGGAAGTATAACCGTTGCGAGTTTTGCCGTTTCGGTCATGAATAACTCCTGCACCACCAATAAATCTAGGTTGTTCAAGGCTGCTACCACCTTGTTTGTATTTGGATCAGTTTGTGCAATGTCTTCTCCAATTACCCACATGGCTTTTAGTTTACCATCTAATGCTGCATTAAACATTTCGGGTATTTTATAGCCAACATGCATAGGTAGTTTTGTTTGGTAAAAATCCTCATAAACTTCGTGGTTCAATGAGTCTGTTACACTATAATATCCAGCACCTTGGTGTGGCTGACAACCCATATCTGCTGCACCTTGCACATTGTTTTGTCCGCGTAAAGGATTCACACCAACGCCATGTTTACCCACATTACCTGTTATAAGTGCCAAATCGGCAATTTGCATCACCGTAAATGAACCTTGTGAATGTTCTGTTACACCAAGTCCGTGAAACGACATGGCTCTAGGTGCGCTGGCATAAGCAATAGCCGCTTTTTTAACAAGCTCTCTATCAACACCAGTCAACCTTTCCATCTCATCCATATCAAGCTTTAAGATGCTTGCCTTAAAATCTTCATATCCCTCGGTTCGAGCCGCTATAAAATTTTTATCCTCAAGTCCAGCTTCAATGATGAAATAAAACATCATGTTCAATAAGGCCACATTGGTACCCGGACGTAATTGCAAATGATAAGTAGCATAATTTGCCAACTCAATTTTTCTTGGATCAATTACTATGGATGGTTTACCGCTAATGGCAAATTGCTTAAGCTTGGCTCCAGTAACGGGATGTGCATCTGTAGCATTTGCACCAATAACCATAATGCAATCTGTTAATTTTAAATCAACAATTGAATTGGTAGCTGCACCTGTGCCAAATGTTTTTTGCATACCATGTGCCGTAGGAGAGTGGCAAACACGTGCACAGCTATCAATATTATTGGTTCCAATTACGGCCCTAATAAACTTTTGCATCAAATAGTTTTCTTCATTGGTGCATCTTGCAGATGAAATGCCTGCAATAAAATCAGGTCCATCTGTGGTTTTAATTCTATTTAACTCAGAGGCAATAAAATCATAGGCTTCATCCCAAGTGGCTTCAACAAATTCACCATTTCTTTTAATCAAGGGTGTTCTAATTCTTTCTGGGTGATTGTAGAAAGAAAACGCAAAACGGCCTTTAAGACAAGTGTGCCCTACATTAACTTCTGCATCATAAGGCGCCTGAATAGACTTAATAACGCCACCCTTTACTGCCACATCTAGGTTACAGCCAACACCACAGTAGGTGCAAATGGTTCTTACTTTTTTATCTACAACTACTGATTTTGATTCAAATACATCAGAGATAGCAGAGGTAGGACAAGCTTGTGCACAAGCACCACAACTTACACAATCGGATAGGTTAAAATTGGTATCCTGACCTTTTACAATATGAGAATCAAATCCTCTTCCAGCCATACTCAACACAAATTGTCCTTGCACCTCATCACAGGCTCGCACGCACCTAAAACAATTGATGCATTTCGACATAGAGGAAGTCATGTAAGGATGACTTAAGTCCTTTTTTCTATCTAAATGGTTCTTTCCTGCAGGATATCTTACATCTCTAACGCCAACACTTGCGGCTACATCTTGTAATTCGCAATTGTTGTTTACTTCGCAGGTTAGGCAATCGAGCGGATGGTCTGTAAGCACCAATTCAACAATGTTTTTTCTTAGCTTTTGCACCCTATCCGAATCAGGATAAATGAATGAACCCGGCATAACGGGGGTATGGCAAGAAGCTTGTGTTTTAACCGGTCCACCTTTAGCCAAGGCAACATCTACGCTGCACACCCTGCATGAGCCAAATGGATCTAGGTTTGGTGCATCGCATAAAGTTGGAATTGCTTTTTGCCCATGAATTCTCTTGTTAAATGAAAGAATGGTTTCTCCTTCATTTATCTCGTAAGGTATGTCATTTATATAAGCTATATTCTTATCCATAATTTATTTTTCTCTATCCTTCAATCTTTAAAATTCTTGATTTATTTTTCATTTAATATTGGTTCAAACCGAAAAAAAATATTTTTACTTTTGGTTCAAACCGAATTAAAAGAATTACTCAAAATATTGCTTTATTTCACTTTCAAAATATTGCATTGCATTTCTAATAGGCAATGGCAATCCGCCTCCAAGTGCGCACAGGGAGCCAATCTCCATGGTGGTTATTAAATCAACAAATAATTCTTTGTCTATTTTATAATCTGTGGTCATTGCTTTATTCACCAATTCATAACCTCGGGTTGAACCTAACCTACATGGGAAACATTTTCCGCAACTTTCATGTGCTGTGAATTGAAACAAATGCTCAATGTATTTCATGATGGAATAGTCTTCTGGAATACAAACCACGGAGGCATGTCCCAATAAAAATCCATTCTTACTAAAGGATTCGAAATCAATGCTGAGCTCGTTTATTTTTTCAATGGGAACAAGTCCGCCCAAAGGACCACCAATGTGCATGGCCTTGACCTTTGATTTAAATCCACCCCCAAGGTTCTCAATCACAAAGGAAAGTGGCGTTCCCATATCCACTTCGTAAATACCCGGTTTGTTAAAATATCCATCTAATGAAACCAACTTTGTTCCTGTTGATTTGCCTATTCCAATGGAAGCAAATTGAGCGCCGCCATTATTTAAAATATAGGGAATACAGGCAAGCGTTTCAACATTATTTACAACTGTAGGTTTGTTAAATAATCCTTGCTGAGTAGGGTAGGGCGGCCTTACGCGCACTTCTGGTCTCTGACCTTCAATGGAGGATAGCAAAGCGGTTTCTTCTCCACAGATATAAGCACCTTGGGCGCGAATTACCTTAAAATCGTAATTGAAGTTTGAACCAAAAATATTGTTTCCTAAGTAGTTTTTACTTCGCAATTCATCAATGGCATTTTGAGTAATATCGATGGCTTCTGGATATTCTCCTCTGATATAAACCACTCCGGTATCAGCGCCAATAATATATCCAGCAACCATCATTCCCAATAAAACCGAATGCGGCTGATGTTCCAATAAATAACGATCGCTGTAAGCACCAGGATCTCCTTCGTCTGCATTGCAAACAATAAACTTTTGCTTGCCTTCCGACATTCTTGCCGATGATAACTTAAAGGAAATGGGAAAACCTGCACCTCCTCGTCCGCGTAATCCAGATATTCTTAATTCCTCTATTAACTCATCGGGAGTTTTACTGAGGGCTAGTTTTAACGTTTCATAATAGGCCTCAACTCCAGTAAACTCAGCTGTTAATACAGGTGTGCCGTGTGATGAAATTTGATACGTATCTAAAATGGTTTTTTTATCATTTTTGATGGAAGCAATTTCATCAATCGCGTTACCAGAATAGTTTTTGCCGCCAATATGAAAGGATGAGTTTTCGTGACATCTACCAAGACAGCACATTTCACCTATCTCATCCGCATTAAAATGTTCGCCTATTTTTTCTTTTAATTTATCTTGAGTGCCCGCAGTTAAACAAGAACTGCCATTACACACATAGACCTTTTTTCCTTTATTTTCTGGTCTGGTGAAATCGTAAAAACTGGCTGCCCCATAAATATTGGCCTTTCCCATTAAAAACTCTTCAGCCAATTGATCCATTTTTTCTGCTGAAGGTGAACCTGTTTGAGAGGCTGCTATACCTAACTCCTCAAATAAGTTCTCTTTCAATCCTTTTCTTCCAGAGAGTTCACTCAGATTTTTCGACATGCTTGTATAGATTGATAATTGTAATCACAATTATACTAAATCTAAGCGTACTTGCCAAAAGAACCTCTTTGGGGCTAGGTCAAACTTTTAGAAAACAGAAATTAGAACACTTCCGGATACCCAATTTCTACAAAAATATTCTCCAATTTGTGCTTATGTCCCATTTCCATTCTTGAAAGATTTTCTAAGGCTTCCCTCTCGTTTTCACCCACCGCATTTGCCGCCAAACTTTTATATAACTCGGCTGCCATTTGCTCTTTTTTCATAGCTATGGCAATTGCCTCGGCCGGACTTAATGCCAAGGAAAGCTCAGGCATATCCTGTGTTTCAGCAATTTTATAATCCAATGCCTCAATTTTAAATACTGCAGCCAGTGCCTTATTATTTCGCCACATCTCTAATAAATTGGCATGACCGTTTTCGTCTTGCGCCAATTCTTTAAATATTTTTTTAACACCTGGGTTACTCACTTTTTCCGCAGCTGAGGTGTAAAAAGCAAATGCTTGGTTTTCTTGATCAATAGCAAAATCAATCAATTTGTTGAAGTCATTTTCGTTCATAATCGTATTCTTTTGAGCGTGTTAATTTTTATTTTTTTTCGGTTCGAACCAAAACAACCATGCAGTAAATTTTGGTTCAGCCCTAATTACTTTAATTAAGGTCTTGCTTGTCTAAAACCATTCGATACCACTTCTATTCCATCACTTACTTTCTCTATCTTAATGGCACAGGCTTTATATTCTGGTGTTTCGGTTACATCATCATACGCATCTATGGTTAATACATTTGCATGCGCTTCTCTAAAATGAAAGGCACACCACGTTACTCCTTTTGGCGACCTATCCGTTACCCATGCCTTTAAGGTAATGGTTCCCCTTCGGCTGCTGGCCTTAACCATATCTCCTGTTTTTACATTCATGATTTTGGCGTCGTACGGACTAATTTCCAAAAGTTCCTCAGGGAAAATATGTTCGAGTCCAATCGAATTTCTAGTTTGTGTTCCAGTATGATAATGCCACAACCTTCTGCCAGTAGATAAAATAAATGGATATTCTGCATCAGGTAATTCTGCTTGTGCCCTGTATTTGGTATGCGAAAATAAGCCCAAACCGCGGGTGAATTTTCCATTCAGATGCAGGATAGGTGTGCCTGGATGTTCAACTGTTGGGCATGGCCATTGGAGTCCGTTTTGTTGAATTCTATCGTAGGTAATGCCACCCATAATAGTTCCGGTTCTGCGCATGTCTTCCCAAGTATCTTTGGCCGAATAAAATTTTAAATCAACTCCCATGCGTTTTCCTAATTCTTGCATGATCCACCAACTAGGTCTTGCTTCACCAGGTGGCTTCACTGCCTTCCTCAAAAACTGAACGCGTCTATCTAGGTTCGAGTATGTTCCTTCATCTTCATTGAAACACACATCAGGCAAAATTACATCTGCATATTCGGTAGTCATGTTCGGAAAAATATCCACCACCACCATGAACTCTAGTGCTTCAATTTCTTTAATTGTTTTTGCAGTATTGGGTTCGGTTTGAACCGTATTGTCGCCTACACAAAACAATATTTTCGTTCCACCAGTGGTGGCCTTGTGCAGCATGGTTGGAAGCTTATAACCTTCCTTTCTCGACAAGCCAGTAATGCCCCAATCACTCTCCATTTTCTTGATCGTTTTTTCATGGGTGACCGATTGGTAGTTATGAAATACATTCGGCAAAGCGCCCATATCGCAAGCACCTTGAACATTATTTTGTCCGCGCAATGGGTTCACACCGCAACCTCTTTTGCCCAAATGTCCCAATACCATTTGAAGATTGGCCAAGGTTTTAACATTGTCGGTACCCGTAGTGTGTTCTGTAATTCCCAAACAATATATGATGCTCACTTTTTTGGCTTCACCCAACATCTTTGCTACTTGTTTCATGGTTTCAACAGGTACACCAGAAAGTTGTGAGGCTAGCTCAATTGGATAATCCTTTACCCATTCCTTAATGTCATCTGGATTTTCGGTATTGTTTTTCATGAACTCCTCATCCTGCCATCCATTCTCAAAAATCTCGTTAATGAGGCCATTTATAAATGGTACATCTGTGCCAATTCTTAGCTGAACATAAAGGTCTGCCCAATGCGCTATATCCACTTTTCTTGGATCACACACAATCATTTTTGCGCCATTTCTTGCTGCTTTTTTTACATAGTAAGATACAACAGGATGTGCCTCGGTCATGTTAGAACCTATCACAAAAATGAGTTCCGTTTCTAAAATTTCATGGATAGAATTTGTGGCCGCACCGCTACCAAAGGCATGTGCAAGTCCTGCTACTGTTGGCGCATGGCAGGTTCGTGCACAATGGTCTACATTGTTTGTTTTGATAGCCGCCCTTGTAAACTTCTGAATAGCATAGTTGTTTTCGTTTGTTATTCGGCCTGAACCAAGCGCTGAAAAAACATCTGGACCATGTTCATTGATAATTGATTTTGTGCGTTCGGCAATATAATCTAAAGCCTCATCCCAACTTGCCCTTTCATGTACGCCATTTCTTCTAATGGTTGGATATTGCAAGCGTTTTGGACTTGCATGAAATTCAAATCCATACCTTCCTTTTACACACAGCATTCCATTGTTTGGCCATACATCTCTTCCTGTAACACGCACTACTTTGTTTTTTACTTGGTCAACGTGTAAGGTTAATTGGCAGCCAACACCGCAATACGGACAAGTAGTATTTACTTTTTCAAATTGTGCGTACCTACCTTTACCGTGCGATTTTTTATCTGTTAAAGCTCCGGTTGGACAAATCTGAACGCATTCGCCACATTGCACACAACTCGATTCACCCATAGGAATATTGTCGTCGCACATAATGGTAGTTTCTTTGCCCCTATAACCAAAACCAAGCACCTCATTCACTACATTGTTGTTACATACCGAAACGCATCTTCCACAACTGATACATTTATCAAAGTCAATTGTTATAAATTCAGAGCTATCATCTATTCTACCTGTTGGATTGTCTTTAAAGGTTGTTTTTTCAATGCCCAAATAATAACAAACATCCTGCAATTCGCAAGATCCACTTCTCTCGCAAGCAAGGCAATTGTGGTATCCTGAGGCCAACATAAGGTCAACAATTTGCCTTTGTGTATCCACTATTTCTTTGGTTTCGGTTTGAACCTTCATGCCATCTCTGATTTTTAGGTTACAAGAAGTTTGAAACCCGCGCATGCCTTCAACCTCCACAATACAGGCCCTGCATTTGGCCGATTGTCCAGTCTTTTCATGAAAACAAAGTGTAGGTATATATATTCCGTTTCTTTTAGCCACATCCAAAACGGTTTCGTTTTCGGAAGCAGGGAAAGAAATATCGTTAATTGTTACTTGCATAAAATTTCATTATCAATATTTAACAATTGCATCAAACTTACAGGTGTTCAAACACAAGCCACACCTAATGCATAAATCTGTATTGATAATATGCGCTTGCTTTTTATCGCCAAGTATGGCCTCAACAGGACAAACTTTTTTGCAAGATTGACAGCCATTACAGGTATCTAAAATCTCAAATACAATGAGCGATTTACATACAGCTGTTCTGCATTTTTTATCAAGGATATGTTCTTTGTATTCTTCTTTAAAATATTTGAAGGTGCTTAAATAAGGGTTGGCAGCGGTCTGACCCAATCCGCACAAGGAAGCATTTTTAACGGTATAGGATAATTTTTCTAGCTCATCTAAATCTTGCAATTCACCTTGGCCATCCACTATTTTATTGAGGAGCTCTAACATTCGTGCAGTGCCTTCTCTGCAAGGAACGCATTTGCCGCAAGATTCTTCTTGCACAAATTCAAGGAAAAATCGCGCCACATCTACCATGCAACTACTTTCGTCCATCACAATTAATCCACCACTTCCCATGATGGCACCTAAGCTATTTAAGGATTCATAATCAAGTGGAACATCAATGTGCTCCATAGGTATACATCCTCCAGATGGACCACCAATTTGAGCGGCCTTATACTTTTTGCCATTTGGAATACCACCACCAATATCAAACACCAACTCTCGCAATGGAGTTCCAACAGGAACCTCCACCAAGCCCGAAATTTTAACAGCACCAGCCAAGGCAAATATTTTGGTTCCCTTGCTTTTTTCTGTTCCAACAGCGGCATAAGATGCTCCGCCCGCCAATATCAATTGAGGGATATTCGAAAAAGTTTCAACGTT
>JBILVK010000169.1:0-4915 GCA_044370475.1 Bacteroidia bacterium | reverse complement strand
AAGCAGTAGGTACAACTATGGTAGAACGCAACCTATTTCCAAACCTTACCTTCTCTATTTCCAAATATAAATGTAAGTGCTTTAACTCCTCTTTTAAGGTAATTAATTGTTGCTCATCCTTACGCAATGTATGACGCAAAAATTCGGAAAGCTGTTGTATCATATTGCGCGCCTGCTCTGGCTTTGAACCCGCCAAGGCACTTATTGAATTTAAACTATTAAAAAGAAAATGTGGTTGCAATTGCTGTCTTAAATTATAGAGTTCAGCCTCTTTTGCAAAACGCTCTGTTTCCTGTTTTCTATCATCCAAACCCTTTTGCTCAACTATATAATTACCTATCCATTGTAATATGGTGATGGTAGCTACCATTAGCAATTGATAACAAAACCGCAGCGTAACACTTTTGGATAATACCATTTGATAATACAAATCTTCCTTAAAAAGCACTTGCAACAAATGAACCAAAACAGCTGTATTTCCTATGGCCAACAAGATTGCCCAAATGCGCATATAAAAGAAATTCTCTTTGCTTGGCTGGTAATATTTGAGCGTTATAAATACAATAAAGGTGGTAAAAGCAAACAACACATGTGTGATTAAACTATCTACCAATGCAACATGCATTTGCACGCCAAAATCTACTAACAGATAGGTGTAAAAAAGCATCCATACCACCCAAAAGGTGATATAGGTACTCAATACGCGCTTAAATGAAATATTAGGAAGCAATTTGGCTTAAGTTTTCAGGTTGTTTTTTATGACTTAATAGCTTTTAATTTCAATGCCTCCCATTACACAACTGCCTTCAAGAAAAAGCGTTTTATCTGAGGTCCTTTGCGAATCGTGTGGAAACGGACGTTTGTCTTCAACGCCTCCTAAAACCACTGTTACCTCACTTATCACCTCCCAATTTGCTGGAACCAATAACTTTGTTCCACCAAGAATATTATTCACTTCCAATTTTACCCTTCCATGTATATCTGCCTGGGTTAAATTTATCTCGGCACCACCTAATATGCAATTGATTTCACCGCCTTGAAAATCTTTAGACAAAACAATCTTTTTAATACCACCCATCACAGCTGTTATTTCTATTTGGTTCTCATTTGTTTCGCTCACTGTCATGCACGAAGGATCGCTGGCATTGTAACCATATTTACCAAATTCCTTGTCCCATTTGCGCTTACGTCTGTGTGGCTTAACAATAACAAATGCACCAGCACCAATGAGTAGAATTGGCCAAAAAAACTCTGTTAAACTCATATCTGGGTAAAAGCGTTCCAACAAAAACAACAGACCAATACCAACAATGATTAACCAACCTGGATTTCTAAAATTGTGTTTTCCACCTACATAAAATCCAAGTGCAACCAAAAACATGGGCCAGGTAAACAACCATTCTGGAAATAACACTCCCAGCTTTTTGGCAAAAAACAAAGATCCTACAAGAATGAGTATAATCCCACTTAGGATTCTTCCATTTTTAAAATTTGGTTCTTTAGATTCATTTTGAGTGTTCATAATATTGATATTTGATGGCACAAATGTATGAAAGCGTAAATATACCTCATAAGAAGATAGACCGCACCAAATAAAATAAAGATGAACAGAGCAATATTGTCGCTAAATTTAATAATCTGCATAAATGCCTTAGCTTTGCCAAAAATTGATAGATGAAACTTTTCAAAATATTTGCGGGTATCATGGGCTTTTTTGTCCTGGTTTTTCTGGTTTCCCTTTTCTTTCCTAGGTATTACAGAATAGAAAAAACAACAGTAGTTAATTTGCCTATCGACAAAACCTTTGATTACCTGAACTCGGTTCAGAACTGGGCCGATTGGAGCCCTTGGAACACCGATTTAGATAGTTCTATGGTATTTTTCTATTCACAAAAAAAGACGGGAGTTGGGGCAGCACAATATTTTCGAGGTGGATTAATTGGCATAGGAAGGTTTAGAATTGTGGAGAGTGTGCCTTATGAAAAAATAAAATTCCACTTATCCTTAGATGCTGGATTCATGAGTATTAACCAATGTTTCTACCTCAAAGATTTGGGCGGCAAAACCCAATTAAGCTGGGTAGATGAGGGCGATGTGGGCTATAATCCCATTTTTAGGTTTCTATTGCCTACCAAAATTAGCGGCACCGAGGCGGGCTTTGAAGAAGGTCTAGTTGTGATAAAACAAGCTGCAGAAAAAAACGGCAACAGGATAAACTTAATCCCTTAAAGTTTTCCGCTCTTTTTGAGCCAAACGTAGGTAAAAACTATTGATAAGATAAAAAACATATAGGCCTTACCTGCCACAAAATCTTCTAAAAAAGCTACCATAAAGCCTATTAGCAAAGAGGCTATGGCCAAAATCAACCAATTTCTAAGTATCCATTTATCCATTATTGGTTCAGACTAATTATACCTGTAATATTTAAAACCTTAAATTTAGTAAAAGAAGTATTAGACTCCAACCCAGTGCCCATAATAATCTTATCTGGGGAGGTTATTCTAACAGCTTTTTTAGAATAAATCTGGTCGGTTTTCTCGTCCCAAACCAATTCTTCTGTACGCAAAGTATCCCCTTTATTGTTTACCACATTCACATCCTTACGCGCTGTAATGGTGCGTTCTTTCTCATTTCTTAAAGCATATTTGCTTTTAATATAGCTGGTAACCTTCCCCTCAGTACTGTAAAAATAAGCGGTAATTCCCTCGCGCATTTCCGTTTCCATGCGCGCCTCAGTGGCATATCGCTCTAAAACCGGCGCAAACAATTTGGCCTTCAAAAATCCACTGTCGGTATAACTAATGCTCACATTATACCCAACTTCTACAGGCAAATCGGGAGTAGCGCTGGCAATTTTATTAAGCTCTACTTCCTTAGAGCCACAGCTAGCTAAGACAAATAAAGCTGCAAAAATATATACCCAATTTCTCTTAGTCATAGCGGTACCTATAAAACCACTTATCAGCAAAGCTAATGCCAACATATACCCTAAAATAATTTTCCTGAACCAAGCCATTATCAGTGGTTCCACGCTTTTGAACTTCTATTCCTAAATTTATTTTGGACCTGCTTTTTGCCATGGGAATTCCCAAGCCAGCGGTAAACGACAATACATCTACCCCAGTACCTTGAACAGATAAATTACTCTTTTCGTACCTACCACCCATTCTATAATCTACACGCTGAAAGAAATTTTTACCTTTATAATTAGGCGTTATACTTCCACCTAAACTTACTCCTAAACTGTTTCTTAAAGAATCTGGACCACCAAAGCTTTTGTAATTGCTCCAGTTGGTGCCTCTTACATCTGCCGCAACTGTCCACTTCTCTTTCCTAGAAAAGCTTACTCCACCTTTCCAAGAAAGCGGCGAGGTAACAGAACCTTGCTTACCAGATTCAGAAAAAATAGTATCCTTAATACCAGTAGAACTTCCTATGGGCAATGAACGCAAAAGATAACTTTGTTCTGCACCCAATTCTGATGCAGGCGTAAGCGTACCGCCTATTACCCACTCATATTCGCGCAATTCATTTTTCTTGTACACTGTAAAAGTATCATGAATTTGAACCCCATAATCAAATACCCAACCGCTCATATAGGTTACCTTATCTTCATTGGTATTAAACATTTGATATTGCGAAGGAATGAGCAATTGGGTGGTATTGGTGTTAGTACCAAACAAATAATTTCCATTGATGCCTACACTTACTGTTCTGTGTAAACGCATGCCATAACCCACATAAAAGCGAGATAAACCACCTCTTCCCACAAAACTATTGAGGGCTGCTATGTTAAAAGTATCCTGCGGAATAGTTACAGCAGATTTAATATTATACCCAACACCCGAAAAAGGAGTCACCCCAAAAGACACACCAATTCCGCGTTTTACGCTAATAGGAAGTCCAAAATTAAAATAAGAAATCCAAGCATTGCTTACATCATTGCTATTGGCTCCACCCTTAAATTTCCCCATACTATAAGTGGCACCTGCCTCAATATTGGTGGTAAAAATAGAAGAGTAAGAAGCTGGGTTAAGAATGTTGACAGAAAAGGGATTACGAATACCCTGATTGGTTTGCCCCATGGAATAGGTAGTAGCATTGCCCGCATAAATAATATCGCCCACACCAATAATAGAGTAAGGAGATTTGGTAATATTTTGTGCGTTTAGCCAAGAACTGCCTCCCAAACTCCACAAGAAAAAAACAACAATGAGCCTAAGGGCGCTATTCTGCATGATGAGTCAATATTTTATTTAATCCGTATAACAATAGATGTTCGTTTACAAATATGCTTGTTTTTAAGCTCATTGCCAACAATTCTGCATCTCCACCTGTCAATAATACCCTAATTTGAGGCCAATTTTGCTGATAATGCGCCACCAAAAAATTTATTTCACCAATTAAGCCATAGTAAGCCCCACTGGTTAAACACTCCTGTGTATTTTTGCCCAAAACCTGCGCTGGAAGCTCAAATATAGGCAAAGGCAACTTTCCTGTAAACTCATGCATAGCCCGCAATCGCATATGTAAACCTGGCGTAATATTACCCCCAAGATACTCCTGAGACGCATTCACCACATCATAAGTTACACAAGTTCCCGCATCAATAATTAAACAAGCCTCATTTTCAAAAAAATGCAAAGCCCCAGCCACCAAAGCCTTCCTATCTGCGCCCAAAGTGGCCTTACTTTCATATAAATTTACAAAAGGCAAAGGAGTTTCCTTGTCTAAAAAAAGAAGTTCAACATGTGCCCCAAAATCAAGTCCAGCACGCTGCAGTTCACCATTTACGTCGCTCACCACTACTTTTTCTACGGCCAGTTCTGCTATCCATTGGGCCATTAAATTTCGGGCCGAACCAAACGCGCATGAAGCAGATTTAAGCAATTGCCCTTCTTTAAATACCCCCAAC
>JBILVK010000167.1:0-4965 GCA_044370475.1 Bacteroidia bacterium | reverse complement strand
TAAAATTGAGCCTATTGGCCAAGGGAAATGTGAGCACATTAGAAAAAGGAAATTATGAAGCTTTTGATGCTTCTGGAAATTTGATGTGTTCCAATGTTTATTATGCTTCTCCTGATTTGCCTAAGCCGTTTGAATTGAAAAATAGTGATATGTCGTTTTCGCCTAAGCTCATTACTTTAAAGAGTTTTGATGCAAAAATTGGAAACAGTGACATGCGTATGAATGGGGCTGTAAGCAATTTTCTTCCTTATTATTTTGGTAAAGGGGTATTGGGTGGAAAGTTAAATTTTGAGAGTACTGTTTTTGATGCAAATGAATACTTAACAGAGGAACCTGCAAATACTGAGGAAGTGGCCACTGATACAAGTTTAATGACTGTTTTTGAAGTGCCTGCTAATATAGATTTTACCCTTACCAGTAAGATAGGTAAATTGATTTATACCAATATGGAAATTAATCAATTTGTTGGTAATATTTTAGTGAAGGATCAACAGTTAACTTTTCAGAATATCTCTCTTTCAACACTTGGTTCAGACATGACAATGAAAGGTTTTTATGAGACTAAGAATGTTAAAAGGCCATCTGTTGATATTGATTTTGGCATTGCCAATTTGGATATTCAAGAAGCCTTTAAAACCTTTAATACGGTTAAGAAATTGGCTCCAGCGGCAGAGCATGTTTTTGGTAAATTTTCTACTACATTTAAAATGAAAACAGATTTAACTGAGCACATGCAACCGATCTATTCTACTTTATTTGCTGAAGGTTTGTTGTCTGTTCCTTCTGCCGAAATTAAAGGAATTGCCATGGTTGATAAGATTGCGGATGTAATTAATAAGCCAGAGTATAAAAAGGTTGGATTGTATCAATCTAAGATTGCTTATACAGTTGAAAATGGAAGGGTTCATACTAAACCTTTTGATGTAAAAATGGGTCCGCAAGTGATGAGCTTAAGCGGTTCTACAGGGTTAGACCAAACCATTGAATATACTGGATTAATTAATGTGCCTAAAAAGGATTTGGGTGGTGCAGATAAAGCCATGACAGATGCTTTAACCGAGTTAAATAAAAAGGCTGGAACTAGCATAAAAGCTAGTGAAACATTGCCTTTAAAATTAGGCATTGGTGGAACATTTACTTCACCAAAAATAACAACCAATTTGGCGGATTTAGCTAAATCTGAAGCTAATTCAATTAAGGATCAAGCTTTGGAGGCTGCGAAGAAAAAGCAGCAAGAATTAACCAATCAAGCGAAGGCCGAATTAGACAAGGCTCAAAAGGATGCTGAGGCCAAAATTAAGGCAGAGTCGGATAAGCTTAGAAAAGAAGGGGAAGAAAAGGCGGCAAAAGCAAAGGCTGAGGCAGAAAGGCTTAAAAAAGAGGCAGAAGCAAAGGCTAAGGCAGAGTCTGATAAGCTTAAAAAACAAGCAGAAGAGGAAGCTAAGAAAAAACTTAAAGGGCTATTAAAATAGATTTTGGGATTCATTTTTTGTTAGACTTTTTAATGTTATCCTTTGATTAAATTTAAGGGCATTGTTATTTTTAACAATGCCCTTTTTTTGCTTTTATGGGTGCTATTTTAGCAAAATCTTTTTATCACTTATTCTTCTTTTTGTAATTGACATCCTTCTTTTTACCCATAAAGTAGCCTTGCTTTATTCCTAATAGCATGCCACTAATCACAATCAATTCTGTAATACCCGAAATAGGTGTGTCTACAATGTCGTCGTCAAATTCTGGTTGTGCAAAAAGGGTAAATGCGCTTATTAATAAAAGTAGGCTTAGGGTAAGGTGTTTTGTTTTCATGGCTAATCGATTTAGTTTTTGATGAATTTTTTGGTGTAAAGGGAATTGTTTAATTGTAGTTTTATAAAGTAAATTCCCGAAGGAAAAGAATTGGTTTCTATTCTTTGACTTGGGTCTAATTCTCCGCCACACACCAAGTTTCCCAATAGGTTGAAGATTTCGTAGGAGCAATTTTGCGGCAAGGTTTTGTGAGATTGAATTTCAATGTATGAACTGCAAGGTTGTGGGACCAAGGTTAAAGTAATTTTTTCTTGTTCTTCCTCAATATGGGTGGTATTTCCTTTTCTTAAATAGAACCTGTTTTTTTCTTTACTTAATGAATTTGAGTTTACTTGAAAAGAATAGGTTTCGGTTTGATCCAATTCAATTTCTTTTTGAAAATAGTTGTCGACTAATACCCAATTATCTTTAGAAAGGGTAGTGAATTGGAATTTCAATTGATAGGTTTTTTCTTCTAGTTTTTCTATACCTAGTTTTATGAGTTGATCAGATTCTAAATCTTGATAAGCCTTAATAGAAAAATTTTGATTAGCGTTGTCACTTACATAGAAAGAGACTCCGGGGTTTACCCATTTTTTTGAATCATATTCGCTTGCTTGGTTACTTGCTTGCTTGTTCTCATATACAACCAATGCATCGGCAAAACTTGTATCAGATTCCAAAATGGAAATTCTGAGTTGTTTGGCCAAATTTTTCCCCAAAATATGAGAGCCTTGGTTGCTGCTAACTTTGTTTGATTCTGCAATAATTAGGATAGGAGAGGCTCCTGTTGTTTTTACCATAAAGGCAGAGCCAGAGCCTATGGTTGCATTAATATTTCCATCAGAACTGATGTTGCCGCTGGCATTAAAGTTAACATAGGCACCTTTGCCATTGCTACCTCCATTGGCCCTCCAAGTATAATAGGTAGAGGATATATTGGTTTTGCTAATTCCATTCCAATCTATTGCCGAAGGAAATGGATTGCCAATTAAAGTGAATTGATTTGGCGTATTGCATAATGCAGGGGTACTATTGTTGGTGAAGGTTTTACTGCCTGTTATATGGGTTCCACTCGCACTCAAAACGGTACTATTTGGGCTAGCCGTTGAATTGCCTAAATCAATGCTTCTATTGCCTCTAATAAAAATTCTATATCCAGTCCCTTGTTGCAAATTTTGAGTGAGGGTATTGGTAAATGGAACCCAAGCTTGGGTACTTTCATTTAAGTTAAATACGGAGGGACTTTGAGACGCACTT
Source organism: Bacteroidia bacterium (assembly GCA_044370475.1). Classification (GTDB taxonomy): domain Bacteria; phylum Bacteroidota; class Bacteroidia; order UKL13-3; family UKL13-3; genus B1. The sequence continues at coordinate 1,920 of JBILVK010000167.1, read as the reverse complement.
GAGTCAAATCCAATTCCACTACCTGTGATATGTGTTGAAAGTTGCCATGCATTGGCAATGCCATTTGAGGTGTTTACAGGGCAGCTTAAGAAACGAAATGCCCTAAGGGCGGGAATGTACCTTTCAATAGTTATTTGACCGTTTAAAACCGCACTTGCACCTATTTCACTGATGCTAGCTGTGCCTTCTGCATTGGATGCTAAGGTTAAATTAGAAAGTGTATTTAATGTGCTGTTTGAACCTAAACTTAACATGCCAGAAGTGGCCCCTGCAGCAAGTTTAAGTGAAGTGCCCAAACTAGCCGATGCATTTGAATTTATAATTAAGTTACGTAATTCCTGATTTCCACTCGCAAAATTTAATGTGCCAGCTTCAGCATATAAAGAAAGGCTTGAGCTTGAACTGCCCGCCAATTGACCTTGTCCGCTTATGACCCCATAAACAGAAAGCGTGTTTCCATTCAAATTAAGAAGTGTGCTTGGTGCTAAATCAAGGTGCTTGCAACTTAAGTTACTTGCTATGTTTAAGTTTGCTTTTAACCCTGCATTTTTGGATGAGTCTGGCGTGCCTAAGCTCCATGTGCTTCCATCCCATGAACTAGTATAGACGGCATCTTCCCAATTATTTGCAATGCGAATTTCATCTACAATTCCGGTTGCCGAGGTAGCTCCTTGTCTAATAGCAATTGCAGAAATAGCGGCAGCATCATTTCCTGCAGTATCCGAGCTTAAAGCGTTACCAGCACTCAATTCGCTTGGCTTTGGTTCGGACAGAATCCAAAGTGAAGCAAAATCATTGGTGCTGCTGCCACTGTTAAAGGTATATTTTATTACCATAAGGTAGGTAGTATTATAATTAAACAAGGTGCTTGAAATATTACTACTACCTGTGGTTGATGTTTTACTTATTCCAAACCGCAATTTTCCTGAAGAATTTGTTGTATAAACTCTTGCGTTGAAGCTGCCGGAGTTAAAATGGAAGAAATAATCATTGTTTAAGGTGGAGCTAATTCTTACTAAGGCTGCCGCGTATATGCTACCAGAATTTTGTGATGCAAAGGTTCTGTTTATATCTTCTCTGCTGCCGCTGCCTCCAGCAAAGCTTGCGGAGCCGCCAATGGCAGATATATAGCCCGGTGGTGGGCTTAGACTTGAGGTAACATATTGAACCTTGCTGATACTGCCAGAATTATGAACCACCCAATTACTGGTAACACCGTTAAGCGTATCAGCAACTGCTCCATAATTAAAGGTTTCACTTAAGATTTGTGTCCAACCTAAATGGGTTAGACAAAAGCAAAAGAGCACCATAAAAGTGCCCTTTGCTAAAGTTGGGGTAGCTTTGTGCATAGGTCTTTGAAATGAAATTCAAAATAAACCTACTGCATTTTACAAAGCAAGAAATGCCCATGAATGAAATCTAGGAAACCAGATTTATTTTAAGGTTTGGTTCAGCCAGTCAAAAAATACACGTTGCCAAAGAATGCTATTTTGTGGTTTCGTTACCCAATGGTTTTCGTCTGGAAAATATAAGAATTTGCTAGGTATTCCCTTTAGTTGAGCGGCTGTAAAAGCCTCCATTCCTTGGTTTAATGGCACCCTAAAATCTTTTTCGTTATGAATAATTAAAATAGGGGTGTCCCAGTTTTTAACAAATTTATGGGGTGATGAATCAAAGTTATTAGGGGATTTTTTCTGATCCCAGTATGGTCCGCCGTTATCATTGTTTGCAAAAAACATCTCTTCTGTGGTGCCATACCAACTCTCCATATTAAACATGCCACAATGTGAAATAAATGTTTTAAAACGCTTGTTGTGATTGCCTGCTAACCAATAAACACTAAAGCCGCCAAAGCTTGCACCAACTGCTCCTAATTTATCTTTGTTAACATAAGGTTCTTTAGCAACATCATCTATTGCA
>JBILVK010000166.1:0-4999 GCA_044370475.1 Bacteroidia bacterium | reverse complement strand
AGCGCACTTGCTCCAAGGGCACAATTTAAGCCTATGCTTAACAAAGGCATGTGCTGCATGCTGATTAAGAATGCTTCGGTTGTTTGTCCGGATAGTGTTCTACCCGATGCATCTGTAATGGTACCAGATATCATCACAGGATAATGTTTGCCAATTTCTTCAAAAAATTCATCTACTGCGTATAAAGCAGCCTTGGCATTTAACGTATCAAAAATAGTTTCGATAAGAATTAGATCCACCCCACCCTCAATTAATTTGCGGGCTTGTTGTTTGTATGCGCTTACCAATTCATCAAAAGTAACTGCACGGTAACCTGGGTCGTTCACATCTGGACTGATTGACAATGTTCTGTTGGTTGGACCCATAGCTCCTGCTACAAAACGAGGTTTTGCGGGATTAAGAGCTGTAACTTCATCGGCAACTTCGCGTGCAATTTTAGCGCTTTCGTAGTTAATTAAATCTACCCATTCCTGACCCAAATCGTAATCTGCTTGGGCAATTACGGTACCGCTGAAAGTATTTGTTTCAATGATATCGGCACCTGCATCAAAATATTGGCGGTGTATGGCCTTAATAACATCTGGACGTGTAAAAGACAACAAATCATTATTGCCTTTAAGCGGCTTATGATGCTCTTTTAGTCCGTCGTTTCTAAAATCATCCTCCTCGAGCTTATAGCGCTGAATCATGGTACCCATTGCTCCATCAAGAATAAGGATACGTTCCTTTAATATATCGTGTATTTTCATAATTTTCTTTTTAAGCTACTTGCAACTGGCCTCTGGCTTCTGGCAAAACATTCATTTTGCTAGAGGCAAGTTGCCATTAGTTGAATTTACCTTCCAGAAAGTTTCTGCTGCTTTGTGTTTGAGTACCCTAGCGGGCCCATCATTCACTTATCAGCATCCGCGAGGAACTCGCGAAAAAGGTATTAGCACTATTAGCTATATCGCTAACTTGCCAAGACATCATAGGGCCTAATCCCTCCGTCTTTCTGGATAAGTAATGCAAAGGTAATAAAACTCTTGCAATTCCACCAACAAGTTTTCTTTCTCTTTAAAAATCCTGTTTATAAGGCCAACACATGGAAAATGGAAGCTTTTTAAATACTCCATTTTAATTGGTTCGAACCGAAATATCTACAGCTATGAAATGAGGAAACACTTTGCCCCATAAATGCCAATATACAATTACGAGAGGCGAACCTTTTACATGCATTATTATATGGCCATCAATCAGCTTTTTTTAGCGCAAAGGCCATAATACGCCTTTAAACCTAAAGCATCAATTATTGGCTTTACTGTAAATAGAATTTCGGTAATTGACGCCCCAGCTGGCGAGTTCGTTGATGAGTGGGGAAAGGGTTTTGCCATAGTTGGTAATGGTGTATTCTACGGTGATGGGTTTGGTTTGGATAACCTTTCTGGTGATGAGGTTATTCATTTCTAGGTCTTGTAATTCTTTGGATAGCATTTTAGTACCAATTCCATTTACCTCGCGCAACAAATCCATAAAGCCCAGCTTATTTCCTTCAATGAGTGTTCCTAAGATATGGAATTTCCATTTGCCAGATAAGATGCTCATGGTATCACTTATGGCTTGCATTCTTACCCTACAAACGGGCGTGTTATTTATTGAGGCACCCTTTTTCATTGCTTATTTGCGATTAGTCTACGAAAGTACAAAATACCAGGGTGGTTTCTAAAAGGAAAGCACTTTCCAAAAGGAAACTATTGGTGGATATTGGACTTGCAAAGCTTAGCTTTGCGTTATCATTTGCAATTGAATGAAATATTATATGAAATTAAAGGGCGCCTTATTATTCTTGATGGTATTTGGAATTATTGGATGTGAGGCACAAACAAATAAAAAAATGGAAAGTAAAAAAAATCCGCTTTTATGTGATCCTGCAGCGGGAATTTGTGAGATGCCTGATAGTGTATCGGCTGAAAAAATAGAATCAAAAATGAGTCAAAAACCTGTGAAGGTAATATACTTCACCGACCCCATTTGTTCTTCTTGCTGGGGAATAGAACCACAGCTGAGAAGACTCAAATTGGAATATGGTACTAGTGTAGAATTTGAGTGCCGCATGGGAGGTCTATTGAAAGATTGGAGTTATAATAGTGGAGGCATTAGTAAGCCCTCCGATGTGGCACATCATTGGGATGAGGTAAGTGTTTATTATGATATGCCTATTGATGGCGACCTTTGGTTAGAAGACCCTTTGAGCTCATCCTATCCGCCTTCTATCGCATTTAAGGCTGCACAAATGCAGGATAAGGATAAAGCCATTAAGTTTTTAAGAGAAATGAGGGAAATGGTTTTTCTAAAAAAGAAGAACATTGCCAAATGGGAAAACATGGAAATTGCTGCTAAAAAAGTGGGATTAGATGAGGTAAAATTAAAGAAGGATTTTGAAGGAGAGGCAAAAGTACTTTTTGAAGAAGATTTAAAGGTATCAGCATCTTTTGGTGTGAGGGGCTTTCCTACTCTGTTCTTTATGGATCAAGCAAATAATAAGCAAATTGTATCTGGCTCTAAGCCTTATGATTTTTATGAAGCAGCTCTATTAAAGCTATCTCCCAATGCTACAAAATTTGAGTATAATAAAAGTTGGGATGCCTTGTTTTCAAAGTTTCCTTCGCTAACTGCCAATGAATTTTCGGTGTTATCTGAAAAGCCAAGAGAAGAGAGCGAAATACTATTAAATGAACTCACTACAAAGGGGAAATTATCTGTGCTAAAGACCAAAAATGGCTCTATATGGTATAAGGTTAGATGATAAGAGTGCCTTCTTGTTAAATGAGTTTACCTGGTGGGCGAGAAGTCTTTGGAAATGCATGAAGCAGACCTACAGTCCTATTTTAACTGATTTATTGTTTGTATATTTACCATAATTACAAATTGTAAATAGGGCTCACGAATTAGCGTAGTTTAAAAATTTTACGAAAAGGCGTTTGGTTCGAACCGAAACCTTGAAATGTGGCTATGGAATTGGGGACAAGCGGTGGATAAGCCAACTGAGAAACAGGGCAAAAAAGACTTAAACCAACAATAATTCAGCACTTTAGCAATTTATTGGAAACCTTTACCTACCTTTGCACCTCAATTTTAATAAAGTACTTTGAAAAATTTTAGTGAACTAGGCGTAGAGCAGTCCCTCTTGAATGCGATTCAAGAACTGGGTTTTGAGAACCCAACGCCTATACAGGAGCAGACAATCCCTGTATTTTTAGAAACCGGACGCGACATTTTAGGTTTGGCCCAGACGGGCACCGGAAAAACAGCGGCATTTGGCTTGCCTATTTTGCAGTTAATCAATCCTTCTGCAAGGCACATCCAATCTTTGGTTATTTGTCCAACCCGCGAACTCTGTATGCAGATTTCACGCGATTTAGCTAGTTATAGCAAACACAAGCCTGGTATTAATGTGGTGGCCGTTTATGGTGGAGCCAGCATTGAAGGCCAGATTAGAGACATTAAGCGTGGTGCGCACATTATTGTTGCCACCCCTGGAAGGCTTATGGATTTAATGAAGCGCAAGGCAATTAACATCAACGAAGTAAATTTTGTGGTGTTAGATGAGGCCGATGAGATGTTGAACATGGGTTTTGAGGAGGATGTAGAGTATATTTTAGGTCATACTCCAGCCGAAAAACGTGTATGTTTATTTAGCGCTACCATGCCTAAAGCTATTCGCAATATTGGCAACAGGTATATGAATGAGCCTGTTGAAATTAGTGTAGGCAAATCGAATTCTGGTAATGCAAACATTACGCATCAGTATTCTATTGTGCATGCAAAAGACAAGTATGCAGCTTTAAAGCGTTTTGTAGATTTTAATTCTGAAGATATTTATGCGATTATTTTCTGTACAACCCGTATGGAAACGCAGGACATTAGCGATAAGTTGATCAAGGATGGTTATAACGCAGATTGTTTGCATGGCGATTTAAGTCAGGCACAACGCGAAAAAGTGATGAGTCGCTTTAGACATCATGCCATTAAGATTTTATTGGCTACAGACGTAGCAGCGCGTGGTATTGATGTAAGTGGATTAACCCACGTAATACATTACCATTTACCTGATGATATTGAGAACTACACACACAGAAGTGGTAGAACAGGTAGAGCTGGAAAATTAGGTGTTTCTTTTACTTTGTTGCATATGCGTGAAGGTGGCCGATTGAAGGACATTGAGCGTATGAGTAATATTAAGTTTGAAAAGGTTTTGATTCCAAGTGCGCAAGATGTGCGTGATAAAAAATTATTAGCCTTTACAGATACCATTATCAATACAGAGATTGAAGAAGGTGTATTTGATGCACACGTAATGAAGGGAATTGAAACTTTGATGTCGTTTGAAAAAGACGAGTTGTTGAAGAAATTCTTATCCTTGGAATTGCGCAGATTCTCTGTTGATTTTGCCAATGCACCTGATTTGAATATTCATGCAGGTGCCGAGCGTTCTGGCAGAGATAGCAGAGAAGGTGGAAGAGAGAGCAGAGGCGGAAGAAGCGGTGAAAAGAGAATCTTTGTAAGCTTAGGCAAAAAAGATGGCTTTGATATTCGCAGCTTTAAGGATTGGGTTGCTGCTGCAGCAAATCTTTCATGGCAAGATTTACATGTTGACGTAAGTGGCGTATACAGTTTTGTGGATGCCAAAGAAGAGCATGTTGCGCCTATATTGAAAGCCTTAAATGGCACCAATTACAACGATCGTTCTGTACGTGCAGAGGTGAGTGGTGATAGACGTGGTGGTTCTGAAGGTGGCGAAAGAAGATCATACGGTGGCGGCGGCGGTGGTCGCAGAAGCGAAGGTGGCGGAGGCGGTCGCAGAAGTGAAGGCGGCGGCGGTAGGTCATATGGCGGTGATGGCGGTGGCCGATCGTTTGGCGGTGGCGAAAGAAGAGTGAGAGAAAGATCTGGCGGTAGGTCTGAAGGTTTTGGTGGTGGCGCTCGCAGAAGCAGTGATAGCAGAGGCGGCGAAAGTCGT
>JBILVK010000164.1:0-5097 GCA_044370475.1 Bacteroidia bacterium | reverse complement strand
TAAGTTGGGTTTTTTTGCCATACTATTTATGATTTTTGTGGTAAGTATGGTGGTAGTTATCTCAAGACAAGACATGCCTTTGGTAGAAGAGAATTACTATGAAAAAGGACTTAACTATCAAAAGGAAATAGACAATAATGCCAGCATGGATAGTCTTATTACTATGAATATAGTAAAGAATGGAAATGGGGCAGAGGCAGGAGAATTTTCGCTGTTGATTGAAAAAAAATCCATCGGAAATATTGAGGGGGCAGAGTTGTTTTATTATCGTCCATCCGATCCAAAATTAGATCAACATCAAAAGATAACTTTATTGCCCGAAGCAAGAATGACGCTTCCTCTCAAAGATTTGACTCCAGGAAAATGGCAAATTAAATTGTCGTGGACAGAGGGTGACAAAGTGTTTGAAATTAAGAGGGAGTTTGATAAATAATGCTTTTTCTTACTGCCTTTCTCACTGGATTATTAGGTAGTTTTCATTGTGCCGGAATGTGCGGTCCAATTGCATTTGCCCTGCCTGGTAACTCCCAAGAGGGACTTGGATTTTATTGGGGCAGATTGCTTTACAATTTCGGTAGAATGTTTAGTTATGCCACCTTAGGGTTGGTTTTTGGAGCCTTTGGCCTCGGACTAAAACTGGCAGGCTGGCAGCAATCTGTTAGCATTGGCGTTGGGGTACTTATTATACTGATGGTTGCCTATCAATTTTTTTTGAAAAAGGGCGAATTAGTCAATTTGTTTTCGATGTTTTCCTCGGGTTTTGTAAAAAGAATGTTCAAGTCTAAAAGTCGCCTCGCGCTTTTTGGTATTGGGGTTCTTAACGGTTTCCTTCCCTGCGGATTTGTCTATATTGCAATACTTGGTGCCAGTGTAACACAAGACATAAGTTCAGGTGCCATTTTTATGTTGTGCTTTGGTTTAGGAACCCTCCCCATGATGTTTGGCGTGTCTATTTTGGGTCAGTTTATTTCCTCATCTGTTCGCCAAAAGTTAAGTAAGTTAAGTCCGGTTTTTGCCTTCATCATAGCAATATTGTTTATTCTCCGTGGACTCAATTTGGGCATTCCGTATGTAAGTCCGGCCATCTCAAATGATGTTGTAAAAACGGAAAACTGTGAATAGCCATTAATTTTTTGTTATCCTTGTTGCATCAATTAGTTTTGCAAAGCAATGGGGGTAAAATGGAAGCGTTATTTTAGGTTAAGAAGGTGGCTAAGAAGCATAAGTTTCCTGCTGTCTGATCCTATTACGCATTTGTCTGTGAAGGGCTTAGTGCATGAGGCAAAAGAAGGCGCAGCGCAAGGTAATTCGCATGAGAAGCATTTGCTTTTAATAAAGACAGAAGCAATTGGCGATTATATTTTGTTTAGAAACTTTCTCAAGGTTCTTAGAGAAAGCGAGGCATACAAAGATTTTCAAATAAGTTTAATAGGCAATGAAATATGGAAGCCACTTTTTTTGAGCCTCGATGCTAATTATGTAAACACTGCCTATTTTATGAATAGAAACAGGTTTATGTCTGAACCAAAGTACCGCCACGATTTTTTGCAGCAGTTCTCCAATACAAATTTTTTGCAGGTGATTAATTGCGCTTATTCGCGTGAATTTATTACGGGTGATTTACTGGTTAGGTCGGTGTTTGCGAAGCATAAAATTGGCATGATGGGAGATTCTGTAAGTGAAATACCGCCTTTAAAGTATTTGGGCAATTTCTTTTACAGTCGCTTGGTTGGTTCAAACCGAAATAACTATTTTGAATTTGCGCGTAACAAACATTTTTTTGAGCAGATTATAGAAAAACCGATTGATTTAGGGCATCCAGTAATAGCGCATGATTTCAAGAAATTGGGCTATGTGGTGCTGCTGCCAGGCGCGCAAGATAAGGTGAGGGAGTGGCCTGCCGAGAATTTTAAAAGCATTGCTAAGCGAATTCATAATCGCTATAAATGCGAGATAATTTTGTCGGGAAGTAAGGCAGAAATGGAGACTGCAAATGGCATAATAGATGAGGAAAATGCTGGATATGTAAGGAATTTATGCGGACAAACAAGCTTACAGGATTTGCCTCAATTGCTTGCTGCTGCTAGGCTTGCGGTTTGTAATGATTCTGGAACTTTGCATATTGCTGCCGCAGTAAATGTAGCGAGTGTATGTGTCTCAAATGGGAATCATTATGGAAGATTTACTCCTTATCCAGATGCAGAAAAAAGGGATTTAGCTTTTGTTTATCCCGAAAGTTTTTTAGCCTTGCATGTAAATGAGGAAGATAGGAGGGCAGAGATGGTTTATGGTTCTAAGTATGGAATAGGGGAAATTGATGTGGAAGTGGTTTGGAAAGCAATAGAAAAAGTAATGCATGAATAGGCCTGTTTTGTTAATTGATAATTTTGATAGTTTTAGTCATATGTTGGCCGATTATATCATGCAAACTGGGGTAACTTGTGAGGTTTTGCGCAATGATGACAGGCGTTTGTTGGGCTTACAACCTATGGATTTTTTGGCATTGGTTATTTCGCCTGGGCCAGGTGTGCCAAGGGATGCGGGCTTGTTGATGCAGGTTTTGCCTAATTGGGTAGAGCAAAGGCCTGTACTTGGAATTTGTCTAGGGCATCAAGCATTAGGTGAGTTTTTTGGAGCCAAACTGAAGAAGGCAAAAGTACCCAGACATGGCAAGGTGGATGAGGTATTGCATTCTGGGAATTTGTTGTTTAAGGGAATAGAAAATCGGTTTCTTGCAACCAGGTATCATTCTTTGGTATTGGATAATTTGCCTCCAGCATTGGAGTCCATTTGCCATTGCGAGAATGAATTAATGGGTTTGATTCATAGGGAATTACCTGTATATGGGCTGCAGTTTCATCCAGAGAGTTGCGAAACAAAGGAGGGCATTAAAATGATAAAAAACTTTATTGACTTGTCGAAAACAATGGCTCAAAACTAAATTTGTCTATATTTGACTGAGAATTATTATTTGAATGGATTATCAAATTCACAAACACGGAAAGTTTAATTACATTGACCAAGGAGAAGGGGAAGTGTTGGTATTGTTGCACGGACTATTTGGTGCGTTGAGCAATTGGAAAGATGTTTTGGATCATTTTAGTAAAAACTATCGGGTGGTTATTCCCATCATGCCTATTTTTGAAATGAATATTTTGAAATTGAGTGTGGAGGGTTTGGCAAATTATATTCATGATTTTATTGAATACAAAGGCTTTCAAAAAGTACATTTATTAGGTAATTCTTTGGGCGGACATGTAGCCTTGGTGTATATTAAAAAGTACCCTCAAAAAGTGGGTACTTTATTGTTAACTGGGAGTTCTGGGTTGTATGAAAATGCTTTTGGTGCTTCTTACCCAAGAAAAGGGGATAAACAATATTTAAGGGATAGGGTAAGTTTAACTTTTTACGACCCTGCCACTACAACAGATGAGCTGGTAGATGAAGTATACGATACCATACAAGATAAGGGAAAATTACTGCGCATATTAACGATGGCAAAATCTGCTATACGACACAATATGCGTAAAGATTTACCAAATTTTAAAATGCCTGTTTGTTTAATTTGGGGATTGCAGGATAGCATCACTCCTCCAGAAGTATGTGATGAGTTTCATACCTTGTTTCCAAATTCTGAGAAGCATTATATTGACAAGTGTGGACATGCTCCAATGATGGAGCACCCCCATGAGTTTAATGTTTTAGCTGAGCAATTTTACAAGAAGCACATCAATTAAAAATATGTTTGCCATTCAGTTTATTTCAGGTGAAGTTTTTCCTCTTAAAAAATCGGACAGCATTGAGTCGGCACTCATGTTTATGGAAGATTGGAAGGTGAAAGAATTGCCTATTGTAGAAGGGGGCTTGGTGATTGGTTATGTGAATGAAAAGATGTTGAACAACCGAGTTGAAGAGCGGGTTGAGTTGTGCATGGATGTAATGGCAGAGCCCTATATGGTTCAGGAGCATACCCATGTATTTGATGTGTGGTTGCGCATGAATCAACATCAGTTTGATACCTTAGCGGTAGTGAACAGTAGCAATCAATTTGTAGGCTTAATTTCTGCTAAGGACATTAGCTTGCAATCCTTTGCACATAGTGCTTTGTTGCAAGAAGGTTCTACATTGGTGATAGAAGTTCAGGCGATACAATATTCCTTGGCAGAGATTTCTAGAATATGCGAAAGCAATGACGCCAAGATTATTCATTTGATGATTGAGACAATGAAAGATGAGGTAAATACCTTGCATGTTTCAATGAAATTAAACAAGGTTTATTTGAATCATGTTATTGCGAGTTTGGAACGTTTTGGATACCGCATTTTACATACAAATTCTCCGCTTGACCCTAATCATTCTTTGGATGATAGGTATGCTTGGTTGGTAAAATATTTAAATACCTAGTTATGCAATTAGCCATATACGGAAAGTATTTTAAGGAGGAGAAATTTGCTGAAATTCAGAATTTTTTTGATGCGCTTTTGTTAAGTAAAGTACCTTTCATTATTTACAGAAAGTATTATGATGATTGCTTAAGAAACGGGCTGCATTTGCCAAATGGATTGCCTACCTTTAATGGGTACGAAGACTTTGATGCCTCTTCCATTGACTTTTTTATTAGCATAGGTGGAGATGGTACCATTCTGAATAGTTTAGAAATAATTAGGGAGGCCCCAATTCCAGTGGTGGGTATTAATACAGGAAGATTAGGCTTTTTAGCAGGAGTAGCGGCGGCCGAAGCAGGATCTATTATTGAGGATTTAAACAAGGGTCATTATTCCTTGGATAAAAGAACTCTTTTGGAACTCTCTTCAGATAAAGCCATGTTTGGGGGTGTAAAATATGCTTTAAACGATTTTGTTTTGCATAAAAAAGATAGCTCAAGTATGATAACCATTCATACCTACATCAATGGCGAATTTTTAAATTCGTATTGGAGTGATGGTTTAATCATATCTACACCTACGGGTTCTACAGGTTATAATTTAAGTTGCGGAGGTCCGATTCTTTACCCATCCTCTCAAAGTTTTGTAATTACACCAATTGCTCCCCATAATTTAAATGTAAGGCCCATCATTATATCGGATCAAAACGTGA
>JBILVK010000163.1:0-5157 GCA_044370475.1 Bacteroidia bacterium | reverse complement strand
AGGTTTATGCGGAGGCTTTAACGCCAACGTAATTAAACTTGCTAACCGTTTAATTAAAGAGGATTTTGCTGGCAAGAATGTTTCCATTTTGCCTGTAGGTAAAAAAGCATTTGAGTATTATACAAGATTGAATACAGTAAATATTCTCCCTGATTTTAAAGACACTTACCAAAACTTAAATGCAGGTACAGGTTTTGCAATTGGAGAGCACGTTTTGAACCTATTTAAAGCTGGTGAATACGACAAGGTAGAAGTTGTTTATAACCAGTTTAAGAATGCAGCTACACAGATTTTAGTGAATGAGCCATTCCTGCCAATTCTTCCTCAGAACCTAGGTGCTAAAGCATCTAAAAATGATTATATTTTTGAGCCTGGTAAAGCAGAAATTTTGGAAGAATTGATTCCAAGAATTTTGAAGACTCAAATTTATAAAGCTTTATTGGATTCATTTGCTTCAGAACATGGTGCGCGTATGATTGCTATGGATAAAGCAACCGATAATGCTGGAGAGTTAATTAAAGCCTTAAAATTAGAGTATAACCGTGCACGTCAGAGTGCCATTACCACAGAGATTTCTGAAATTGTGGGTGGTGCTGCAGCATTGAGCGGTTCATAGTTAATAAGCTTATTATACATGAAGCCGAGTAACCAAAAGTTGCTCGGCTTTTTTGTGTGGTTTTATATGGCTATTTTCGCGTTTTAATTAATAATTATGGCAAAAGCAGAAATACATACCGCAAAAGGTGTGATGAAGATTGAATTTTTTGAAAAAGATGCTCCTAATACCGTTGCAAATTTTTTGAAATTGGCAAAGGGTGGTTTTTATGATGGTGTTACTTTTCACCGCGTATTACCTGATTTCGTTATTCAAGGTGGTGACCCAACTGGAACAGGTGCTGGCGGACCAGGATACAAAATTAATTGTGAGTTAACGGGTGAAAATCAATACCACGATAGAGGTGTTTTATCTATGGCACATGCTGGTAGAAACACAGGTGGTTCGCAATTTTTCATTTGCCATAGCAGAAACAATACTGCGCATTTAGACCGCAACCATACTTGCTTTGGTAAAGTATACGAAGGTTTAGATGTGATAGATGACATTCGTCAAGGCGACGTGATGACCAAGGTAGTTGTCATAGATTAAGGTTACCTAAAACAATATCCGAACCCAAATCCCGGCCAAAAAAGGGATTTGGGTTCTTGGTAAACAAAGATTTCGTTGTAATCCAGAGAAAGGGTAACAGGTAATTTTATACATAAACCTGCTCTTAAAAATAGGCCGTTTTTGGGCTGATATCTTAGCCCTATACCAATTTGGGGTCTAAATTTATATAAAGTAGGGTTTTCTTTATGGATGATAATTGTTTGTAGACTTCCTGCCGAGAGTTCCGTTTTTAGCGTGTTGTTGCCTAATAAATAGTGGTACATTACTGGAATGTATATAAAGCCTCTATCATTTAATTCTTGGATTTGCCAAGTGCCCGGAACGTAAGATATTCCTGCCATTATTGTCTGGTTTTCCCTTAACCCATAATCAAAATTTAGGCTGTATATATCAGAACTGCCCAGTGCTTCTGCAAATACAATTTTGGCATGGTTGGATTCTTGTGATTTCGCATTGAACATCAAAAATAGGGTTATGAATAATAGTAGGATGGGGCGCATAGTTATTATCTGCTTTGGCCAATGTCTTTTGCAGTATAAAATTTAAGCCCCAGTTCATTGGCTTTTTTGATGATTTTAATAAAATCTTCCTCTGCAATATGTGAATTTGATGATTCCAAAGGCTTTCCATCTTTGCTCAGAAAATGGGTATATAAACTAACTGTTTGCCTTGAGCTTTTAGCCTTTTCTAGGGCATCAAATATTTCTTCTAAATTAACTTTATAGCGCGCATCTATTCCTGCAGCAAAAAACACCTTTACATTCCCATGCCTCAAATAAATTTGGTCTAGGTCACATATCTTTTTATTGAGATAAGGAGCAATAATCTTTCTGATATTGATAAAATATTTTAGCAAAGCCTCATCCGTTTCAGAAGTGCAATCACCATGTGGATAGGCATAGGTTTCAGGATTAAAGCCATCCTTCTTCATTGCGTCTGTAACAGGAATTATTTCATCCTTGATGTAATTTTCAATTCCATTTTTTTCGGAATAATCATCGGCATGCGCATGGGTAAGAGAATGATGTGCCATTTCATGTCCATCAAGCATAAATGATTTCATGATCTCTTTAGTAGAGTCGCTTATGGTGGTATAATTTTCTATGTAGAAAGTTAACTTGGCATTGTTTTCTTTTAAAAAGGCTTGTAAATGTTCCCAAGTATCTGGGGGCTTATCTACTGTTAAAACAATTCCAGCTCCCAAAGGTTGGGGGTGTTTTTTATTACAGTTTGTAAGCAAACTGCCCAATAGCAAGAATAACAGGATGATATTTTTATTGCTATTTTTTTTGTTTACCCCCATTCCTCAAAGATAATAAAACAAAGTTACACTGGATAGTTTTGTCTATATACAAAAAGAGGCGTAATACATAATATTACGCCTCTTTTTACAACAGTATGTTCTTTTAGTTTACCTGAATTTTTCTTGAATAAACTTGCTCGCCAGATTGAACTCTCAATAAATAGAAACCTTTTGGAGCTCCACTTAAATCTAATTCTTGGGCTTGCAGGTTATTGCCTTTTAGGGTTTGTTTATGAACTAACTTGCCCAACATATCGTAAACCAACACTTGCACATCTTGTGTTTGTGCATCTGCTAAACGCATGTTAAATATTCCTGTACTTGGATTAGGGTAAACACTCATGAATCTTTCAATGTTCATGATGTTATTTAAACCATTTGGTTCAGGTTCAAAAACCTTAATTGTCCTAACAGCTTGTGCAGATGTATTGCCCGATAAATCGGTTACGGTATATCTAACACTAAATAGGCCCACTACATCTCCAAAATGATTTCCTGCTGCATTCTTAGGTAGGCTATTGATTCTTAACAAAGTTCCTCTCATTTGAGCATCTGTATTGAAATTGTCGACTAAGGCAATTGGTGCATCAACATATTCATGCCACCTTTGCAAATTAACTTCATTGATGTTCAATAAATCTATGTAAGGTGCAGTTCTATCAATTACCCTCACCAGCCTTGAAATAGAATCTTTATTGCCAGATGGGTCAGTGGCTATATACCATATGGTGTAATCGCCCAAGACATTCACATTTATTAAGCCTTTCTTAGTTACCACCACCGTATTTGCTGGCCAATAGTTGTCGTTTACCAAAACTCCAGGGTCGTTAAAAGTAGTTTTCACCTCATGGTTCATAGGTGTAATTCCATTCAGCTTAATGGTTGGTGCTTTGGTATCTTTTACATCAATTCTTACCGTAACTTCTTTACCCAAATTGCCACTGTTATCTCTTGCAACATACTTCACAAAATAGACTCCCACGCTATTTACATCCACAGTGCCTTGAACTGTTAAAGTTAAGAAATCTGCAGGCCAATAATTATCCGATACAGTCACTACTTTGGTTAAATCTATGGCCGAACCAACCTGTTGTACATAAGGTGAAGATTTTGGTGTTACCACAGGGGCAGTTGTATCTCCAACGGTTATTGTTCTCTGAGCAGTTGCTATCAAACCAAATGCATCCACTACAGTATAAACTTTACCATAAACGCCAATCACGGCAGTATCTAAAGTAGAAGAAATTACCACTTGGTTGTTGATAGGGAACCCTTGATTGTCTTTTGCTGTAAAGCCAGGTTCTGTGTATTTATTGTAAACTTCTACATACACATTTGTTGGTGAATCAAGAACCAAGGTAGGTCCTGTTTGATTTAATATTACATAAACCGTTCTACGCAAA
Organism: Bacteroidia bacterium; assembly: GCA_044370475.1. Lineage (GTDB taxonomy): Bacteria > Bacteroidota > Bacteroidia > UKL13-3 > UKL13-3 > B1. Next base: position 1,283 of record JBILVK010000163.1, on the reverse strand, counting down.
GTGTCACTTACATTGTTGTATAAATCCCTCACCACATACTTTAGGTAATTTGGTCCAACCAAACTGGTGTTGACCGTACCAAATACTTCGTATTTTGAACTAATATTACCCTCCACATTGTCGGTAGCTGTAATACCTGGATCCACAAATGTTTTATTTATTTCTGTATAAAATGTTGAAGATCCATTTAAAGTTGCTGTTGGTCGAACTGTGTCCATTGGGAAATTTACCACGTAATCTCTAAAGGTTCCTAAGAAGGTTACGCTCGGGTTTAATTGAGTGTTGGCATAAGTTACTCCTACACGCATTCGGGTTGAACCAAGGCGCTGCGTTGTGCTTACATTTACACTGTCCATCTTAGTTAATACCTGCGCATTCATATCGCTCAGTACCAACTCATCATTGGTAAACAATCCATCCATGTTAAAATCTATCCATGCTTTACGGTCCATTGGACTAGTAGTTGCGGGACGTGAAACAGAGATAGCATGTTTCTTACCTCTGTATAAATTTGCGGCTTGTAAGCCTCCTATTAAACGATAACATGGATTATAAGCATTCACAGATGTGTCTATGCCAGATTCTAGCACCACTCTGCTGATTCCAATACTGCCATCTGCTAAGTTGATATCACTTAAACATTGTGGCTCATCATAAGCACCAATATTTACATAATCTACCACAGTTACAGAATCTGATCCATACAAGTTTGTGGCAACCAATTTAACGGTGTATTTAGTTCTTTGTGTAAAGCGCATCACTGGGTTTTTGCTTGTGCTGCTTGTGCCCAATAAGTACTGCGCTGTAGCTGGTGTAAATGTCCACTTCCATGAACTTGGTCCGTATAAACTTAAATCGGTAAACCTAAAAGTATCTGTGTTAAATCCTTGTACCTTATCTGCCACAAATCTTGGTGTAGGCTTCTGAGTAGTTGGTAAGAACAATACAAATTTACAAGTTGTATCACTGCCCACACAATTATAAGCTACCAAACATACCTTCTTGTAACTTGGTGTAGTAATTAAGAAAGTGCGATTTACAGAAGCAGCCGATGAATCGTAAATGCCATTGCCATCTGTATCCCACGAATATTGCATAAGGTTACCTGTAGAAGTGCTGGAATAGCTTACAGGCTGCAAACTAAATACAGTATCTTGTACTATCATAGATGCTGTTGGCTTGCCATAGGTTGCTGGTAAGGCTTCCCAACGAATGGAGAATCCAGCTGAATCGTAAGATGGTGGCACTGTTCCTGTTCCTAATTGGAAACGAACAAATAATCT
>JBILVK010000162.1:0-5227 GCA_044370475.1 Bacteroidia bacterium | reverse complement strand
TATTTGCAACCTGCAGCTAAGCGCAAAAACAGATGCCAAGTTGGTCTTGAGTGAAGTGTGGATACAAAAGAAATAAGCCATTGAAATTATTTGAATCGTTAACAGAACAGCAGCATACGCATAAGGAAAAACTGAAGCAAGCATTGGCTAATTATATGCCAGAGCAGGCCTTGGATTTGTGTGCAGAGCTCATTATGTTTTATCGCTTGCATTTGCACATTGAAGTAGAGCGTAAAGGAAGGTATGGCGACTATACCCCGCATTCTGGTAAGGGTTCACGCATTTCTGTCAACCACAATTTGAGTCCCTTCGAATTCCTAATCACCTTTGTGCACGAATTGGCACACCATACCACACACCAAAAATACGGACATAACCACGATGCACACGGGGCAGAATGGAAAAATGAATTTAAGCTGTGTATGCGTCCGTTTTTTGATTTGGACATATTTCCATACGATTTAAAGGCAACGCTGGCAAAACACATGCAAAACCCCAAATATTCGCAATCTGCGGATGTGAAGTTGCTACAAGTTTTGCGCAAATACGATGTAGCCAAAAAAGATGTTACTACCTTATCTGAATTGGCAGATGGAACTTTGTTTAAGATGAAAGGAAGCAAAATTTTACTCAAGCGCATCAAAAAACTCCGCACTTATATTCTCTGCGAAACCCCCGATGGAAACTGGAAGTACCGCGTGCATGCCATGGCGGAAGTTTTTGTTTTTAATGCTTAACTCTACATCGATAAATTTCACGCAGATTTGAGAGATTTCACGCAGATTTCGCTGATTTTTTAGTAATTGATTTATATATCTATTATTTACTAAAGCAATTGAAAATGGATTAAATCTCCGAAATCTTTTTATTTAAAACTTCGAGAATCTCCAAAATCTGCGTGAAATTAGCGGACTAGGTTACAACTTAATAGGCAACACCATTTCTTTTCCATCGCGAATGATGGTAACCTGGGTCTCCATGCCTTTTTCAAGTTTACCCAAAGTCTGCATATAATCATCCATGCTAGAAATGGTATACTTATCTAATTTGGTTATGATGTCTGCGCGCTTAATTCCGGCTACAGCAGCGGGTTTGCCATCTGTTGCACCATCTACTTTTAAGCCTTTGCCTTCAAACAAATAATCGGGCATAATGCCTAAGGTTACTTTAAAAGTTGATTTGTTAGAGGCCACTTCTTTGGTCTTGGTAAAGGCCAATTTGTTTTGTTTATCTAATGTCCCTACCAAAGTATAAATATACTTAATCACTTGAAGGGCTCCTTTAAAATTAACCAATTCCCAATCATCAGAGGGTTTATGGTACTCTGCATGGTTGCCCGTAAAGAAATGCAATACAGGAACACCAACATTGTAAAAGCTGGTATGGTCGCTAGCACCTGTTCCACTTGGATCGTATTTCACTTTTATATTGTCTATGCTAATAGCAGGTAAAATACTATCCCAACGAGGCGAAGTGCCCGTGCCGCTAATAGAAAACATGTTTTTAGTAGTATCCAATCTTCCAACCATATCCATATTAATCATATAATCCATTTGCTTAATGGGTAGGGTAGGGTTGTCTACAAAATAATGTGATCCCAAAAGTCCCTCTTCCTCGCCACTAAAGGCAATAAATAAATAGTTGTGGTTGCGGTAAGGCGATTTTTGCAATAACTCAGCAAGTTCAATTAAGGCTGCGGTTCCACTGGCATTATCGTCGGCACCATTATGAATTTGTGGCTTTTCGTTGTGGTCTTTGCGGTAAGTAGAACCACCCAATTCGTTATAACCAAGGTGGTCGTAATGCGCCCCAATAACAACCGTTTGCGGTGCCTTGTGGTTTATAAATCCAATTACATTATGTCCTTCCAATTGCATGCTCATGGTATCAACCAAAAGTTCTGCCTTGGCATTTACAAAATGAATAGAATCTAATCCGCTTTGCTTACCTAAAAAGTAAACGGGTATGCTTTTAAAAGGTGCTTTTACAATGGGTTTAAAATCGGGTTCAAGTATTTCTTCTTGGGTATTAATCACAATAACCCCCGCCGCACCTTTGTTAATGGCAGAATCTACCTTTGCGTCTATTGTAGCATAGGCTGCCAGTTTAGAATGTGGGTTGTTAAAATCGGGGTGACCCAATCGCATCACCACAATTTTGCCTTTTACGCTTTTGATATTTTTATAATCGTCGATGCCCAATGCAGGCGCCTGCATGCCATAACCTACCCAAACACATTTGCCATCTGCAGCACCTGGCTTGCTAAAAGACAAGGGAAAGTTTTTGTTAGGATCAATTTTTTCGAACTTGCTTTCGCCTCCTTTATTGGCCAAAATAAGGGTTCCTTTTTTACAGGCAACTTTGCTTATTTTAAAGGTTTGCAAATAGCCATTTTCACCCTTGGGTAATATGTTCAACGATTGAAAATTCTCAATGATAAATTCGTAGGCTAATTTTTCGCCTCTGCTTCCAACTAAGCGTCCCTCTAAGTGGTCATCTGCTAGGTATGAAAGATTGTGTTCTAAAGATTGAAGAATATCTGCTTCGGGTTTTGGCAAATTTTGCGCCGTTGAGTACAGCGCTTGGTTCAGACCGAAAAAAGATAAAAATAAGCTAATTTTTAGTGAGTATTTCATATAGTAATTTGATAAAAACAACGCTTGCAAAGCTAGCAAAAGTTAATCGAATTACGCTATGTGAAGTTTTTTGAGAAAGGCTTACGCCCATGGGTGCAAAGATAAAAGTGCTAAAAATGAGCGGGGCTACTATGGGCAAAACAATGTGTCCGTATTGCCATTCGCTTACGTACTGCTGGGGTATATCGCTTAGGTTATAAATGCCCAATACAATGGCAAAGAGCGGAATTACGCCGTTTGAAATGGAACTGGCTTTTTTAATTGACACTTTCATGACATCGGTAAAGGTGGGTGTCATAACCACACCGCCTCCTAAGCCAGAAAATGCGGTTACTATACCGGCAAAGAAACCGGTGAGTTGGTATTTCCAATTGGGTTGCTCATCTGCAGATTCAATGGTCTTTGATTTGTGGGCAAACATGCGCCAAACGATCACCAATAGCATGGTGGCAAAAACTACGTTGAAGCTCGATTTGTTATACCAAGTTCCGTTTTTAATAAGATAGGTTATCACAAACGAACTAAGCATTCCTGGCCATGCAGTTTGCAAGATTTGCCTGGGATGAAAATTGCCATGTTTGTATTGGTTATAACTTGATACGCTGCCAGAAAAAATGATGGTAAATAAAGAATTGGCCAATATGCCTTTCACCAACATGTCATCACCCATGCCGGCCTTGCGCAAATAATATTCTACCACAGGTATGTAGATAATGCCACCGCCTACACCCAGAAAGCCAGAAATAAAGGCGCCAAAGGCTCCAAATCCCGCTATAATGAAATAATCTATGAGCTCCAAAATGTATTATTTCCCTTTCACAGGTGCAAGAATTTGTTGGAATTTTCCTGCATCAGCAAACAATTTAAGCGATTCTTTTATCTCGTTATCATGCGCAAACGAAGCTTCCAATCTGCCTTTTTGAAAGAAATATCTTTTTACAATTTCCTCATCTAACAAGGAAACAATTTCTTCTTTGTTTTTATCTAAATCGGCCAGTTTATCGCGCTTCAATTGTTTCTTCATGGTATCATAGCTTTCCTTAATGGCTTCAAAGTATTTCTCTTGCTCGGCCTTCTTCTTTAGCTCTTCCAATTCCTTTTCGGTTTGCGTGCTATAATCCACATCTCTGCTATCTACAAACTTTTTAAAATCTTCATAATCTTGTGCGCTCAAAGCAAATGTTTTTGCATCACTTATGCTTTCATGTGCATTGCGATAGTTGGTAGCAAAATCAAATATAACTTGCTTCATAATTAAGCTTTGTGCCAACTGAGAATAGGGAACCAATTCAACTTTTACATCTGGGTCAATACCCCCACCATCATATACTTTTCTACCATTCTTGGTTTTAAATTCTTTTTTCAAAGAATCGGGCACCGCACCCACACTGCCATCTTCGTTCTTATGGCTGTAATCCAAAGCCTGTATGCACCTGCCGCTTGGTGTATAATACTTGGCAGTAGTAATCTTAATCTGTGTATTATAATTCAATGGACGCGTGCTCTGAACCAATCCTTTTCCAAAGCTTCTTTGTCCAACCACAATGCCCCTATCTAAATCTTGAATGGTACCAGAAACAATTTCTGAAGCCGAAGCCGAGCCTCTGCTCACCAACACCACCAGCGGAATTTTAGCATCTGTTGCTCCCAAAGAGGTCTCATAACTTTTGTCCCACTCACTCACCTTGCCTTTGGTAAAAACAACCGTTTGCCCTTGCGGCACAAACACATTTACTATGTTCACCGCCTCGTTTAATAAGCCACCTGGGTTGCCTCGTAAATCAAGAATAAGTTGCTTTACATTTTGCTTCTTTAACTCAATTAAAGCCTCACGCACTTCCTTGCCAGCCTCTTGCGTAAAACCCGTTAATTTAATGTATCCAGTTTCGGCATTAATTAGCCCATAATAAGGCACATTTTTCACTTTAATTTCTTCGCGGGTAAGCGATTTTTGCATCTCCACACCATTGCGTTTTACCACCAATTTAATGCTTGTGCCGGGCTGACCTTTTAACAACTTGCTTACATCGCTGGTCGACTTTCCCTTAATATCTTTACCCTCTACATTAATGATTATATCGCCCGCGCGCAAATCTGCTTTTTGAGCAGGGAATCCTTCATAAGGATCTGTGATAACCACATAATCGTCTTTCTGGCCAATTTGCGAACCCACGCCACCATATTGCCCTGTCATTTGAAATCTAAAATCTTCTGCCTCAGATTCGCTTATAAAATTGGTATACGGATCCAAGGTTCTAAGCATCTCGTCGATGGCTTTTTTATTTAATTTTCCCGCATCAATTTCATCCACATAATAGGTATTTATTTCCCTAAATACCGATGCATACAGTTCTAAATTTTTAGAAATTTCAAAATAATTATCAGCCGCTTTAAAAGAAAAAAAGCCAATACCTGCAATTATAAGCAAGTAATACCAACGAAATTTTTTTGCCATCATCTTCATATTGGTCGAATTTAACAGATACCATTCAAAACGCCCAACCAATTAACATATTATTGAGAAAATTTGATAAAAGGAAAATTACTGCAACTCAGTTTTGGTTCAGACCGAACTTGTATTTTGCCATTTC
>JBILVK010000161.1:0-5257 GCA_044370475.1 Bacteroidia bacterium | reverse complement strand
TGAAAAATTAGGCATGCGCAAGGTTATTACCACGCCACATGTAATGTCTGATTTTTACAAAAACAGCATCGATAATGTTTACCCCTTAAGAGACCAAATTAGGGCGCGTTTAAAAGAAGAAAACATACAGATAGAATTTGATGCTGCCGCAGAATACATGATAGACGACGGCTTTGAGAAAAAAGTTGCCGCCGGAAACATGCTCACTTTTGGTCCAGAAGGCAAACACATTTTGGTAGAATTGCCTTTTATGAATGAACCACCCAATTTGAGCGCATGCTTGTTTGAGCTTCAAATTGCGGGCTATAAACCTATTTTGGCCCATCCAGAAAGGTATTTGTATTACGCCAACGAGCGAGAGAAATACTTAGAATTAAAAGACAGAGGGATTTTATTTCAGTTGAACATGCTTTCTCCTTTGGGTTATTACTCTAAGCCTGTGGCCGATGCGGCGCAATATTTGGTTCAGCAAAACTTAATAGATTTGGTTGGTTCAGACACACACCACATGAGGCACATGAATATATTGCCAGATGCCATTCAAAACAAAATTTACAGAAAGGTGTGCGAGGCCGAATTATTAAATAATTATTTATAAATGGTGGTGTAACTTTGCATCAACATGAAAAAATACATTTGCCTTATTGCCCTAATTCTTTTTGCATTCATAAATAAATCTAATGCCCTTACTTATGCAGAAACAGCGCTTAAGTCGAGAGCTGTTATTGATTTATTTGTAGCAAAGCAATTTGCAAACATAGAAAAGCAAGTTGATTCAACTTATAAAAGCTATTACTCTGCCATTACTTTAGAGCGCGATTGGGCCGAATTAACAGGCACCTACGGAGAATATGAAAGTGCAAAACCCGTGCATTTTGAGGCCAATGAATACTATAATTTTATGGCGTACAAAATCAAATTTGCATACTTACCCTATATTTTCAATGTGAGTTTTAATAGCAAAGGCGATATCATTTATATCTCGTTTATGCCTGCACATAAAATGTATGTGGCGCCAGATTATGTAGATGTAAGTAAATTTCTAGATAAAAAATTCCATACCATAAATGGGATGTACGATTTGGCTGGAATCTTAAGTGTACCTAACCAAGAAGGCAAAAATCCCCTCATCATTATTGTTCCAGAAGCGGGACCAACAGATAAAGATGGTTCTTATGGCGAAAACAAACCTTACAAAGATTTAGCTTGGGGATTGGCAAGCAATGGCAATGCAGTCTACAGGTACGAGAAACGTTCTAACGATTATGGCATGTATATGTTAAAGGCAAAATCTGCCTATGAAACGTATACGCCAAGAGAAGATTTATTGGATGATTTATATAAGATCATTGATACGCTCAAAACCTTACCCAATATAGACCCAGAAAGAATTTATATCTTAGGTCATGGTCAGGGCGGAATGCTTTGTCCGCTCATAGCTAAAGAAAGAAAAGATGTAAAAGGTATTATCATGATGGGAGCCAATGCCAAACCCATGCAAGAAAATATGATTGATCAGTTTGATTATCTAACTTCTGTTACTCCAGAAAAAAAACCAGAATACGATGAACAAAAAATCAATGCAAAAAGAAGCATGGATAAAAAATTAAATCCGCTTACAGAACATCGTCTCATGCCTTATGGAGTGCAAGCCACCTATTGGATTTGGCTGAACCAATATAACCAAGTAGAGGTTGCTCAAAAGCTTAAAAAACCTATGCTCATATTGCATGGAGATAGAGACTACCAAAGCAATATGGAAAACCTTGCATTATGGCGCAAATCACTCAAAAAGAACACAAATGCAACCATATTAGATTACGAAAAGTTAAATCACCTCTTTTACTCAGGTGAGGCACAGTCGACCTACAGCGAGTATACCATCATTTCTAATATTCCGGGCTATGTAATGGAGGACATTTGTACTTGGCTAAAAATCACCCAAAGTACAAGCAGGTAGAGATAATTTTACCTTCATAAATAAAGGCATTCACTTATATTCGCGGCAAATATTAGTTCGCGTACATGGATCCATTATCATATATTTCAAATGCCGATGTATCGGCCATAGATCAACTTCACCAACAGTACTTGCAAAATCCTGAATCAGTGGATTTTGGCTGGCAAAAGTTTTTTGAAGGCTTTGAATTTGGCACAAACCAACTTTCTATTGGCGGCAAAAGTGCTCCCATTTCAGAAGATGCCTTGAAAGAAATAAATGTGCTTAACCTCATTCAAGGGTACCGCATGCGTGGTCATTTGTTTACCAGAACCAATCCCGTTAGAGAAAGAAGAAAATATGAGCCTAGCTTGGCCATAGAAAACTTTGGATTGCAGAGCTCCGACTTAGAGAAAAGCTTCACCGCAGGTGCGGAAATAGGCATTGGTTCGGCCAAACTAAAAGACATTATAGCCCATTTAGAGCAAACTTATTGCCAAAGCATTGGCGCAGAATATATGTTTGTGCGCGAACCAAGAAAGCTTGATTGGCTCAAGAAAAAAATGGAGACTGGCAAGAATACACCGCAACTGAGCATTGATGAAAAAAGACATATTCTAGCCAAATTGAACCAAGCGAGCGTATTCGAAAACTTTTTGCATACCAAATTTGTGGGACAGAAACGTTTTAGCTTGGAGGGCTTAGAAACCCTTATTCCTGCACTAGATTTTGTTATTGCTTATGGAGCAGATTTGGGTGTAGAAGAATTTGTATTAGGAATGGCACACCGCGGCAGATTGAATGTTCTGGCCAATATTCTAAATAAAACATACGACGAAATTTTTAAAGAATTTGAAGGCAAATCTGCAGAAGATGAAGGCATTTTTGAAGGAGATGTAAAATACCATATGGGCTTTTCGAGCGATGTAAAAACCTATGCGGGTAAAAAAGTGCGTCTTAGATTAAGTCCAAATCCTTCTCATTTAGAAACTGTAAATCCTGTGGTGAAAGGCATTACACGTGCTAAAATGGAATACACCTACAAGGGAGATATAGATAAAGTTGCTCCTATTTTGATACATGGAGATGCATCTGTAGCCGGACAAGGAATTGTTTACGAAGTATTGCAAATGGCGGGATTGCCAGCCTATAATGTAGGTGGTTGTATTCATATTGTTGCCAATAACCAGATTGGTTTTACCACCAATTACACCGATGCAAGAACTTCTACTTATTGCACCGATGTGGCAAAAACCACACTGAGTCCGGTTTTTCACGTAAATGCAGATGATGTAGAAGCCGTGGTTTATGTAGTTAAATTGGCCATGGAATACCGCCAAGAATTTAACAGCGATGTGTTTATTGATTTACTAGGTTATAGAAAATACGGACATAATGAAGGTGATGAACCTAGATTTACTCAACCCGTATTGTATAAAGCAATTGCCTCACATCCTAATCCGAGAGAGCAGTACAATAAAAAACTTTTGGCTGCAGGTAGCGTAGAAGCTGAGCTTGCCAAAGAAATGGAAAAAGATTTTAGGGGTTTGCTCCAAGATAAATTGGAGAAATCTAAAAGTGCTAAAGTCTCTAAAGTAAAAAACTTTGTAAAGGATATTTGGGATGGCTTTAGACCTCCAAGCATAGAAGATTTTGCTCAATCTCCTAAAACCTCTGTGGACGCAAAACTGTTTGTTGACCTAGCAGAAAAACTCACCAATATTCCAGGAAACTTTAAAGCCTTTAGCAAGATTGAAAAATTGATGAAGGATAGAAAAGCCATGATTGTTAACGACAATTATGATTGGGCTATGGGCGAGTTATTGGCTTATGCCACCTTAAGCAATGAAGGACATAATGTGCGCATGACAGGGCAAGATTGTGAGAGAGGTACTTTTAGTCATAGGCACGCTATCATTAGACAAGAGGATTCTGATACCGCCTACAATACATTTGATAGTTTAGGTAAAAGCAAAAAAGCCAATGTTTATTTTCACAATTCTTTGCTCAGCGAATACGCAGTATTAGGCTTTGAATATGGTTATAGCATGGTTACCCCAAATGACCTTACTATTTGGGAGGCACAATTTGGTGATTTTGCCAATGGCGCGCAAATTGTCATAGACCAATACATAGCCAGTGCAAGTACCAAATGGAAAACATTTAGCGGACTCACTTTACTTCTTCCACACGGCTATGAAGGTCAGGGACCAGAGCACTCATCTGCCCGCCTAGAGCGCTTCTTGCAACTAAGTGCCAATTGGAATATGCAGGTATGTAATATTACCACACCAGCAAATTATTTTCATGCATTACGCAGGCAATTAAAGCGCACAGATTTGCGTTTGCCGTTAATTGTGATGACCCCAAAAAGTTTGTTGAGACATGCAGCATGTGTAAGTAAATTGAGTGATTTTACAGACAAGGACTTTCAGGAAGTGATTGATGATACACAAGTAAAAGCTACAGAGGTAAAACGTGTATTGCTTTGCTCTGGAAAAATCTATTACGAGCTATTAGAAAGACAACAAAGCACCCAACGTAAAGATATAGCCATAGTGCGTTTAGAACAACTGTATCCTATGCCAGAAACACAATTAAGTGCTATCTATCAAAAGTATGAAGGAGCTGAATTTTGCTGGGTACAAGAAGAACCTAAAAACATGGGAGCTTGGTTAAACTTATTGCGTTGGGATGCTAACTTAAAATTGAAACGCATCTCAAGAGAATCGAGCGCATCTCCAGCAACAGGTTATAGCAAAGTGCACGCAGCAGAGCAATTAGCTATCATCGATAAAGCTTTTAACTTATAGTCCTAAAACCAATTTTAGTTTGGCATAACCCGTCTTACTAATTGGCAATTTTTCTCCATTGGTGAGCACCACAAAATCTGGTGGATCAATTTTTTGAATGCCTTGCGTTGGAGCAATGTACGACCTGTGAACCCTAATAAAATCTTGGGCAGGCAGATGTTGCTCAAAATAATTCATGGTCTTCTTCTTAAGATAAGTTTGCTTGGCAGTATGTATTTTTATGTAATCTCCATAAGCCTCTAAATACACAATATCCTGCAAAGGCAATACCTGAACTGCATGGTGATGTTTTACCACTAAACGCGTTAAGATTTCCTCCTTCGCGGTAACCTCTTCCGCCAAATTCTCATAACTGGCTTTTGGTTCAGCACTACCCAATTGCTTTAACATTTTTTCTATGGCCTTTTGAAAACGCTCTTTGCTAAATGGCTTTAACAAATAATCTACGGCGTGACTCTCAAAAGCCTTCATAGCGTAAGCATCAAAGGCCGTTGTAAAAATTACA
>JBILVK010000071.1:0-14963 GCA_044370475.1 Bacteroidia bacterium | reverse complement strand
CAGATTTAATACCATCTGCTAAGCAGGTGGAGTATGAGATTTATTACAATAAAGCAGGTATATTTATTCTCCTTAAAAACATCTATGGTGTATTGGCAATCTTCTTATTAATTCTTGCTTATGTTGAGAATTTTATGGAGAAAAGAAACAAGGTTGTAAGTGGAATGCTTAATTTCTTTTTGGTGTTGTTAGGACTCGCATTTGCCTACCATACTTTTGGTATGGGATTAAGGTGGTATTTGTCTGGACACGCTCCTTGGAGTAATGGCTACGAGGCTTTGCTATTGGTAGGATGGGCTGGAATATTAGCTGGTTTTAGTTTTATACGTTATTCTAAAATTCCTTTAGCAGCAACCGCTTTGTTGGCGTTTTTTACCTTAATGACCGCGAGTCATAGTAGCTACGATCCTCAAATAACCAATTTGCAGCCTGTATTGAAGTCTTATTGGTTAATTATCCATGTGGCCACCTTAACCATTAGCTATGGTTTCTTAGGATTGGCATTTTTATTAGGCATTTTTATCCTAACCCTTTTCTTGTTTAGAAATGAAAAGAATTCGGCTCGCTTTGAACTCAAAATAAAAGAGCTTTCTCATATCAATGAAATGAACATTACCATTGGACTAGCACTTGCAACCATAGGATGTTTTCTGGGAGGCGTTTGGGCCAATGAATCGTGGGGAAGGTATTGGGGATGGGATGCCAAAGAAACATGGGCTTTAATTATTACCATCACCTACTCAATAGTGGTCCACCTAAGATTGGTAGATTCTATGAGGGGAGATTATATCTTTACAGTTGGGTCTGTATTGGCCTTTGCATCGGTATTAATGACCTTTATTGGGGTTAATTATTACCTATCAAAAGGTATGCATAGTTATGGTGCAGGTGAAACGCCAATTTTTCCAATGTGGGGTTGGATAACCATTATTTCTATATTTGCCTTGATTGTTGCGGCAGGTTACAAGAACAAATCATTGAGAACGAAATTAGGACAATAAAAAACAAACAAATTATATCATGAAAAAACTATTAATCATTCTTGGCTTTATAGCCTTTTTAGCTAGTTGCAGCGAAAATAAACAAACTGTTAATGCAGCATCTTTAGATCCAAATATTCATAAGGTTATTGCCCTAGAAAGTTTAAATACTACAAAATACACTTATGTAAAAGTAAGTGAAAATGGAGTTGAAAAATGGATAGCTTGCCCGCTTTCAAACATTGTTATTGGTACCGAATACTACTACGGAAATGAAATGCCTATGGCTAATTTTGAAAGCAAAGAATTAGGTAAGGTATTTCCAATGGTTTATTTTGTAGAAGGTATCTCTACAGAGCCACCAGTAAAAGTAGGCACGGAGGGAAGTAACCAAAATCCGCAACCTATGGGTCAAAATCCAGCACCTGCTGCCGCACCAGCTGCGCAGCCACATGCAGGTTCTGCCGGAGTTGTTTCAGAAAAACTAGCTGTGGAAGTAAAGCCTGCAAAAGGAGCAATTAGCATTGCAGAGCTAAACGCAAATAGAAAGAAATATGCAGGTAAAACCGTTACCATTTCTGGAAAAGTAACCAGATTTAATGCAGAGGTAATGGACAGAAACTGGGTGCATATTCAAGATGGAACAGAGGCTAATGGTAAATTTGATATGACCATTACCACTTTAGAAAATGTTGCTATTGGCGATATGGTAACCTTTACCGGTAAGGTAGTTGTTGACAAAGACTTTGGCGCAGGATATGTGTACGAAGTTTTAGTTGAAGAAGCAAAATTGAAGAAATAAGAATCAAAATCTTTTTGTTTATTTGTTGGGTAGTTTTGGTCTGAACCAAATACCCAATGAATAAATATATTTTAATTTTCTTCTTCTTTTATAGCATCAATGTCTTAGCTCAAAAGCAGGATTTATTGAACAGTACTTCTGGTAAGATTTTGTTTATTTCATATGCCCCCGAAGAGGTAATTAAAGCAAGCTCTACTCAGGTAAAAGGTCTCATTAGACCCAGTCAGCAAACCTTTGCCATTGCTGTAGAAAATAGTTCTTTCTTAGGATTTAACAGTCAGCTCCAAAAGGAGCATTTTAACGAGCGATTTATAGAATCGGATAAGAATGCTCAATGTACCTATGCGGGCAAAATTATAGATAAAATTGATTGGTCTAAAGAAGGCAATTACAAGGCCCGGGTTAAAGGCAAATTGAATGTGCATGGTGTAAGCGTTGAGCGCGTGCTTCCTGTTCAAATTCAAATTAGCAAAGGTAAAATAATAGTAAGTGCCAATTTTGTGGTACCCTTATCTGATCACGATATATCCATTCCATCCATTGTGAATCAAAAAATAGCTGAGGATATTGATGTTTCATTTTCTGCAATCTTTGAATAACCTTGAAGCGAATTATTGCCTTTTTGTTTTTGCTCATAAGCTATTTGGGTTGGACGCAAGTTCCCAATTTAAAGTCGCACCAATTCGCCTATGAATACCAAAGTTTAAAGGTCAATCAAATCTTTGCCGACAAGCAAGGGTTTATCTGGATGGGCACCCAGTTGGGCTTGTTTCAGCACGATGGAATGAATATTACCCACTTCCCATTTCCAGATTCCATCCAAAATCAAAATATTCAATTTATCACCGAGGGGCCAGGTAAAACCATATACATAGGCACCTCTAAAGGCAAATTATATTATACCAAAGATCAAGGTGCGCTGGTATTACATGAGTTGTTTAAAGAAGGTATATCAGAAGGCCTAAGTTGCATCAGTTTCGATTTAGAAGGCAATTGTTGGTTAGGTACAATGGGTGCTGGCTTAGTGCTCCTCAGTGAAGGAAAGCTAACCCAAATTAACAAGCATAAAGGCCTTGCAGATTTAAGTATTAATAGCTTGGCTTGTGATAAAAATGGAAGTATTTGGATTGGTACAGATGCGGGGTTATCTGTTGGTAAGATGCAACAAGGGCAGCTCAAGTTAGTCTTGTATAAAGGTAATGAGCAACTCATAGACCCATTTGTAACCTTGGTTAGAAAAAACAATGAAGGTGGAATTGTAATAGGCACTCAGTCGGAGGGACTCTTTTTGGTTGGACCCAATAAAAATTTAGCAGAGCCTGTTTGCAAAGATGAAGCTTGGGGATTTGGAGCAATTAAGGAAGTTTTACAAGACGCTGGTCAGTACTGGATTGCCACTGAAGAGGCCGGACTTATCCTGGTAGCAAACAGAAGGGTGAAGCACGAATTTTCTCATGGTCACCGCAGTATTAACCAAAGGCTCAGTAGCATTACTAAGGACAAAGAAGGCAATATTTGGGTGGCAGATAAGTCGGAAGAAGTGTTTAGTTTTAACAACCTATTTTCTTATTTGCGTTTGCCCAAAGACATGCGCGGCGACATTAGGAGTTTAGCTATAGATAAAGATGGTGGCGTTTGGTTTAGCGATTTAAATCAATCCTATTTTTGGAAAGAAGGCAAGTTTATTGAATTGCCGCAGGCTGTTCAAAAAATTAAGGCGGTACATATTTACCCAGATAGCAATGGCTTTGTGTGGTTTGCTACCTTTGGTAAAGGCGTTTTTCGGTTTGAACCAAGGCGCGGTAAAGTGGTAAATTACACAGAAAAAGACGGCCTGGCCAACAACAATGTGATATCGATAAGTGGAGATAAAAGCCGGACGTATTTTGCCACATTTGGAGGGGTTTCTTACCTTAAGAATGAGCAATGTTTGGGAGCTTGTTTGTTTCATTCTGCGAGCAAAGAATTTGGCTTGCCTATGGGTTATTATTACCAAGTTTTGTTGGATAAGCGAGGAGGAATTTGGTTTGTTTCTGATGGCATGGGTGTCTTTTATTTAATAGGGAATAAGATTCAGCAATTTGGGAGAGACAAAGGTTTAACAAGTAGGATCATTAATGCAGTAAGCGAGGATGCTTTAGGCAATATTTGGTTAAATTCTCCTGAGAGTGGCTTGTTTAAATATGATGGTAAGCGCTTTGAGAATTATGGAGCCAATGCAGGAATAAGAGAATTGGGTTATAATGCCATTGTTGCGGATGGAAAAGAGAATTTAATCATTGTAAATGGTAAGGGCATTGATATGTTGAATATTAAGAATGGCAATGTATTGTACCATGACCATGAAATAGGTTTTGATGTGGAGCCGCAAACCACCAAAATTGCCTGTAAAGATCATTTGGGAAAAATATGGATTGGTTCAGGCCGAAACTTAATTATGCACGACCCTGAGAAGAATAATTTATGGGATGGGCCGAAGCCAATTATTAAAAAGGCGTATTTGTTTTTAAATGGTTTTTCATTGGGTACTCAGCATGAGTTTTCTTATGAGGAGAACCATATTTCTTTTGATTATGTGGGCATCTGGTATCACTTGCCCGAGGAGGTAAATTATTTAATAAAGTTGGAGGGATATGATAGGGATTGGGTGCGATCTAGGGACATGCATGTTACGTATCCTAAGTTGCCGCCTGGGTCTTATACCTTTAAATTACGGGCATTGCCAAGTAATAATTTTAAGACTTCGCAGGAGGTAAGTTATTCTTTTGTGATTGATAAACCCTTTTATGAGAGTTACTGGTTTTATTTGTTCAATGCCGCGGTGATTGGCCTATTGATTTGGTTTGTGATGCGTTTTAGGATAAGGCAATTGAAGGAAAAAGAGCGGGTAGAAAATGATAAAATTAAATATCAGTTCGAAACATTGAGGAGTCAAGTGAATCCGCATTTTTTGTTTAATAGCTTTAATACTTTATCTGATATTATTGAGCGGAAGCCGCATGATGCCGTGGAATATGTTGAGCATTTATCTGATTTTTTTAGGCATATCTTGCAATACAAAGAGAAGGACCTTATTTCTTTAAAAGCTGAGTTGGGGATATTGGCAGATTACTTGTATATTCAGAAAAAAAGGTTTGGGGAGAATTTACATATTGAGATTGCTGAGGAGATTTTGGAGTCGAATTATTTAATTGCACCGATGACTTTGCAGATTTTGGCAGAGAATGCCATTAAGCACAATGTGGTTTCCAAATCGATGCCGCTTACCATAGATATAAAGGGGGTGATGGAGGATTATTTGATGGTGACGAATGTGTTGCAACCTAAAAATTCTGTGGAGGCCTCTACTCAAATTGGGTTGAGTAATGTAATAAGCAGGTATGAAATATTGCAAAGAAGAAAGGTCTTGGTTGAGAAAAGCGAGACACATTTTATGGTGAAAATTCCATTGATTAAACATGTATAAGGTATTAATAATTGAAGACGAAGAATCGGCTGCAGAGCGCTTGAAGGCGTTATTGAGCTCCTTGGATCAGCCCTTTGAGGTGATGGCTATTTTGGATGGCATACAAACATCCTTAGACTACTTAGGTAAACATGCAGAGCCAGATTTAGTATTTATGGATATTCATTTATCTGATGGCATTAGTTTTGAGATTTTGGAGCGCAGTAATTTAAAAGCACCTATTATTTTTATAACGGCTTATGATGAATTTGCCATTCAAGCCTTTAAGGTAAATAGCATAGATTATTTATTGAAGCCATTAAAGAAGGCCGAATTGCAGCAGGCAATATTGAAGTTTGAAAGGTTTAGTGGGGTGCGGAATAATTTGGAAGTGCGCGAATTGATTCATGCCATTCAAGCACCTAAAAAGCTTTATCAAAAGCGTTTTATGATAAAACTTGGCCAGAGCATTAGGGTGGTTGAAGTTGCAGAAATTGCTTATTTTTTTACGGAAGAAAGAAGTACTTTTTTGGTTGATTTTTCTGGCGTAAGGTTGCTTACAGATTTTACCTTAGATGAGGTAAATAGTTTACTTGATCCAAGCATGTTTTTTAGGATAAACAGGCAGTTTATTCTGAATATTAAGTCGATTCAGAAGATGTTTACACATTCTAAATCTAGGGTGAAAGTGCTGTTGAACCCGGCAAGTGAGATTGAGACCATTGTTTCTGCTGAGCGGTCGGCCGATTTTAAATTGTGGTTAACGGGAAAGTAAAAACGCTTATTTTTCCGGTTCAGGATACAAAATTCCCATTTCAGTCAGGTTTGTTTTTAATCTCCTTTATTTTAAGTGAATTTTGCTTTTATGAAAATTATGAAAAAACTAAACATACTTATCCTCTTACTTATGGTATCTGCAATGATTATATCTAGTTGCAAGCACGATGATTCTAATGATACCGTTTTTGTGCCAAATACTGGTGGAACCGATACTGCAACGGGTTCAAATGACCCTTGCGATTCAAATATTGTCTATTTTGAAAAGGATGTATTACCCATTTTAAATTCTAATTGTGCCATGAGTGGTTGTCATGACCCAGGCACAGCCAAAGAGGGTATTGTGCTAAATAACTATACCAATGTAATGGCAACAGGTAAAATTACTCCTATGTATGCTGGTTCAAGTAAAATTTACAAGGCCATCATTGATAACGACCCTAAAGACGTGATGCCACCGGCACCAAAATCTAGGTTAACAGATGCGCAAATTGCGGTTATAGCTAAGTGGATTAACCAAGGAGCCAAGAACATTACTTGTAATTCTAGTGGAAATTGTGATACCGTAAATATTACTTACTCTGGTACTATTTCTAAAACCATCAACACGTATTGTGTAGGTTGTCATGGAGCGGTTAGTCCGGGTGCTGGCATTATGCTAAACACTTATGCAGGTGTTTCTGCAATGGCTGCTAATGGCAAGTTAATTGGAAGCATTAAATCTGTTTATGGATTTAAACCGATGCCAGTAGGTGGCAAATTAGATGATTGTAAAATTAAGCAGATTCAGAAATGGATTGATGCAGGCTATCCAAATAATTAAGAGTATGAAAATGCGTTATTTTAGAATATTGGTCTTGTTTTTTCTGTCAGTTTTTGTGGTTTCATGTTCTCACTATGAGGAGATTAATGCAAATATTACAGAGAGTGCAAGTGGGGATGATGAGAGTCACAATGCAGGCCAAAATTGTGCTACTTGTCACAATAGTTCTGGACATGAGGCGGTGCGTGAAGCAGGCTGGTGGACGGTTGCTGGCACTGTATTTACCACTGCTGGGAAAGCCCAGAAGAATGCTATAATTGAGTTGTGGGAAAAGCCAAACAAACAAGGTAAGTTGGTGAAGCGTTTGGTGGTAGATGATTTGGGTAATTTTTATACCAATCAAATTCTACCTTTATCAGGTGGTGTTTACCCATCAATAACGGTTGGTTCAAACAGTTTATCTATGACACAAGCTTTTGTTGGCGGAAGTTGCAACAGTTGTCACGGAGTTTCTAGGAGTTCATTGCAATTAAATTAATATAAGATGTATAAAAAATTAATAGGTATTTTGATGGTTGTTGGCTTTATAAGTAGTTGTTATAAAGACAAGGAAGAATTGTTGTATCCAGGTACTGTGGGGGGTAATGATACTGCAGCTGCCACTTATAATGGATATATTAAGCCTTTGGTGAGCGCACGTTGTGTAAGTTGTCATCCTTCTTACAATGATTATGCTGGATTAAATGTGGTGGTTGCCAATGGTAAGTTTAAAAACAGGGTTGTAGTGGTTAAAAACATGCCTCAAGGGAGTACTTTAACGGCGGCACAGATTACTAAAATAGACCTTTGGTTAACAGCGGGGGCTCCAAATAATTAATTTGTTATGAAAAGAATAATACTATTTGGTTTGAGCCTATTTGCATTTATAGGTGCCAACGCGCAAGAAGATTTATTGAACATGTTGGAGAATGAGAATCCGCAAAAGCCGGTTCCTGTATTTGCCACCTTTAAATCTACACGCGTTATTACGGGACAAAGTATAGAACATGTTGCTGGGAAGCATTTAAACTTTGTTATTCTTCATCGTTTTGGTGAGGTAAATAAAGGAGCTTATGAGCTTTGGGGATTAGATCAGGCCAATATAAGATTGGTGTTAGATTATGGCATTACAGATAGAATTCAGGTAGGTGTGGCGCGTAGTTCATATGGCAAAACCTATGATGGAAACCTTAAGATTAAATTGTTAAGGCAGAGCAAAGGAAAAGGAGGGATGCCATTTAGTTTAGGGTATTATGGCAATACCGCCATTAGCACTTTGGAATGGGCTGACCCTAAAAGGCAGAACTTTTTTACTTCTCGCATGACTTTTTTCAACCAATTGATTTTTGCAAAGAAATTTGGCGACAGGTTGAGCTTACAAATTGCACCTACCATGGTTCACAACAATTTAGTTCAATTGGTAGATGATCCAAATACCATGTATGCCCTAGGTACAGGAGCAAGCTTGAAGTTAAATAGAAGTTTAAGATTGAATGTAGAGTACTATCCACGTTTAAATGCTCAGGATGTACCCAATGCTGCAGGTCAGCAATTGTATGATTATTTAGGAGTAGGTGTAGATATTGAGACAGGCGGGCACGTATTTCAAATTATGTTGTGCAATGGAATTGGAATGCTAGAGCAGCATATGGTTAGGGAAACCAGTACCAAATGGTCTGATGGTGGAATTCGCTTAGGATTTAATATTAGCCGTACTTTTTCTTTTGATCATTCGGGTGACAAAAAATAGTGGTAAGGTTTTTGAGTAACTATGGAATAACAAACAAACAATATATGAAACGTAATTTAATTTTATTAGCTGGTGCCATGTTAAGCTCTGTGTTTAGCTTTGCCCAAATGTTTTCTACTTCAACTGGTGGAGTTAGTTTTTTCTCTAAAACTCCCATGGAGGATATAGCCGCCGAAACCAAAACAGCTTTAGTGGTATTTAATTCTCAATCGAAAGGTGTTGCATTTAGCATTACCAATACTTCCTTTAAATTTCAAAACAAGTTAATGGAAGAGCATTTTAACGAAAAATACATTGAGAGCGAAAAATTTCCTACAAGCACTTTTAGTGGTAAAATCAATGAGGTTGTTGATATGTCGAAAGATGGTGATTATCCTGTAACCGTAACTGGAAAGTTAAAGATTCATGGGGTAGAACAAGAACGTACCATTTCTGGTTCTATAAAAGTTATGAATGGTGCTCCACACTTTTTGAGTACCTTTAAGGTGAAGAATGCCGACCATAAAATTGAAATTCCAACGATTGTAATGGCGAAAATTTCTGATGAGATTGAGGTTAAAGTGGATGCTATGTTAGCTCCCAAAAAATAGTTTCTTGTAGTTGGTAAAACAGAAAAGGCGACCCATGGGTCGCCTTTTCTGTGTAATCATAATCAATTTTTTGAGCTTATTCTGCTTCTCCTGGTTTCGATTTAAATATTTCGCCACCCGTAGATTTTGCGCGAATGAGACCTTCTATTTCTTGACTCAATTCTGGATTATCTGTTAAGAGTTGTTTAACAGCATCACGTCCTTGGCCTAATTTGGTTTCATTATAGCTGAACCAAGAGCCCGACTTTTTAATAATCTCTAGATCAACACCTAGGTCGATGATTTCGCCTAATTTTGAAATTCCTTCGCCATAGATGATGTCAAATTCAACGGTACGGAAAGGAGGAGCAACTTTGTTTTTTGCCACCTTAACCTTGGTACGGTTACCAACGATATCCAAACCATCTTTAATTTGGCCAATTCTTCTGATATCTAAACGAACAGAAGAATAGAATTTTAGGGCGTTACCACCCGTAGTGGTTTCTGGACTTCCAAACATTACGCCAATTTTATCACGTAATTGGTTAATGAAGATACAGATACAACCCGTTTTGTTAATGGTACCGGTTAGTTTTCTAAGTGCCTGACTCATTAACCTAGCTTGAAGGCCCATTTTGCTATCACCCATATCGCCTTCTAGTTCTGCTTTTGGCACCAAAGCCGCTACAGAGTCGATAACGATGATATCAATTGCACCTGAGCGTATAAGTGCATCTGCAATTTCTAAAGCCTGCTCACCATCATCTGGCTGAGATATAATTAAGTTTTCGATATCGATTCCTAGTTTCTCTGCATAGTTTCTATCGAAGGCATGCTCTGCATCAATAAAAGCGGCTATTCCACCTTTCTTTTGAGACTCTGCAATGGCATGCATAGATAAAGTTGTTTTTCCAGAAGATTCTGGTCCGTATATCTCGATAATTCTACCAGTAGGCAAACCGCCTATTCCTAATGCAATATCTAGGGAAAGAGATCCTGTAGACAAAGCCTCAATATCGTCTACTTTTTGGTCGCTCATTTTCATGACCGTACCTTTTCCATATGCCTTGTCTAACTTATCAATGGTAAGTTGTAAGGCTTTTAATTTTTCTTTTACGTCTGTGCTGCTCATTTTATTGGGTCTTTTATTTGATTCAAAATTAAGGTGTTCATGCTGCTTTTTTGCGCTTCTGGCTAGAATACTATCCACAAGTTATACCATATGTAAGGCAAAGGTAAACAAATAATTATGAAATATTGTATTTTTTTTTATCCAAATAGTGTTAATTTAGTTAACACAAAATCAAGGTCTCAAAGTTAAATTTGAGACCTTGACAATAAAGGGATTTGCTTTAGGCAGCCTTTTTTTCTTTGGGACCAACCATTAAAATATCCGACACAATAATTTCGGTGACGTATCTTTTTTGCCCGGCTTTATCTACATAGTTTCTGTTAGAAATTTTGCCTTCGATGCAAATTTCTTTGCCTTTTTCAAGATACTTTTCTGCGATATCGGCTTGTTTACCCCAGGCAACTAAATTGTGCCACATGGTTTCGCTAACCTTTTCGCCATTTGTGTCGATGTAATTTTCATTGGTTGCCAAGGAGAAGCTGGCTACTTTTTTTCCGGTGGTAGTGGTGCGGAGCTCTGGGGTTTGTCCTAAATGTCCCATCAGTCTCACGCTGTTTCTAAGGTTTGACATGTTTTTAATTTTTAAAATGTTTTACAATTGTTTCGCTCGGCCAAGCATGCTTTAATACGCGATTGTTTTTTATACGTTTAAAAGCAAAACAAAGTTTAAGGATTGATAATTATTAGTCGGATGTTAAACGGATATAAACGATTAAAAACGGATATTCCAAAAGAAGCCATTGTGTTTTGATTAAAGCAAATGGCATTCGCAATCATAAGTAGTGTTGACAATTAGTTGGCTTAGACTGTTTAACTTCCAAGGTAACTGCAAAAAAAAAGCGCCTTGTCTTTGTATAGACAAGGCGCTTTTTAAAAGATTGATTTCGATTATTTTGTAATCACAAACTTAATGGTTTTGGTGCCATTAGCAGATTGTAAGTTACAGAAATACACACCGCTATTTAAATCACCCAAATTGAATGAGTAATTAATGTTATTGGTGTTGAAAGTTTTGGTGCTTATGGTTCTACCGCTTAAATCAATAATTGAGGCAGTTAATGGCAATGTTTCAATACCAGAAACGCTTAAGTTCAATTGGTCTTTAGCAGGGTTAGGGTAAACATTTACCAATGCATAAGTTAATTCATTTTCGTTGATGCTCGTTAATTTGTAAACGATCACAGTACGAGTGATTGAATCTTTGTTACCAGCCATATCACTTACTTTATAAGAGATTAAATAGGTTCCAACTTTGCTAGAATCAACTGCACTTGTACGTATGATTTTAGCGGTGATGTTACCATCTTTGTTATCCAAAGCGCTAGCGCCTAAGTCATTGTATGAAGTATTTAGCATCAATGAATCTGGGTTCTTTCCAAGCAAAGTAATTACTGGTTTTTCTGTATCTGGAGCACCAGAGAAATCTAAGTCGTTGCTATCTCTTGGCTGTAATTTCCAATTGCTAAAAGACAACATAATAAATCCTTGCGCTTTTACCATTAATTGACCAGCAACTAGATTGTTGTTGAAATTATCTGGAAGTTTAGTGCTAATATCATCTACCCTTAAACCAGTAGTTTTGTTTTTGTCTTTATTAACCAAAAACTCACCAAAGTTTGAAGGAGCATCTGCATTGGTATTTACCACATAAACGCTATCAAATTTCAGTAACATTCCTTCCCAAGGGCAAAGCTCTGGGCGACGAGCGCTGCTAGCAGAAATTGCTGCAACGGTATCAATGTTTAATGTTACAAAAGCAGGCATTGGATTTGAACTAGACACTACTGTTCCTGCTACGTTGTTTAAAGTAGTATTTCCAAAGTTTTCTCTTACTCTAAATGAAGTTAAAGAAACTAAATCACCCACTTTCCAAGAGCTGGTTACATCACCCACGTTACGGTTAATGAAAATAGCGCTGTTTGCTGCATTACCATCTTGAACGGTGATGATATTGGTAGTTCCTTGGGTCATGTTGGTAGAAGTAACAATACCTCTAATATCAACACCTGCCATACTATCATTATGCCAAATGGTTTGGTTGTTTGGATATGGGCTATACTGCAAATCTTGGATGGTTTTTACACCACCATCTTTTACCATATATGCATTGAAGCTACCATTGGTATCTGGTGAAGAAGTATAGAAACCATTTATATCTGTAGGGCGAATAAAGTATTTAACGATGCTGTTGTTTGGACGAGCTGGAATAAAACCATACCACAAAGTAGTATCGTTTGGTGCAGTGTTGCGCGTTAAAGTTACAGTATCAAAAACAGTGTTAGAATATCCAATGGTATGGAACAATTTTACATTGGCAACCTTAGCAGAACCTTGTTGAATTTTAACTAAAACACCTACAGAATCTGTTGAAGAAGCAACCGAAGGAGTTCTTTCGCGAGAAGCAACAGTAGGAGGAGTGTAGCTAATTGGACCTAAATCTGAAGGTAATAATGGGTTCATGGTGAAGCGGTATTGGCCACTAATTGCAGATTCAACAATTACTCCTCTAATATAAGAGATTCTTGTACCAATCACTGGAGGTACAAATCTACCAGCTGGTAAAACGCTATCTGAGTTATTGTCATTTCTGAACCAAGCAGAGAAGTCACCAATATCAATTGCATTGCCATTGTCATCAGCAACACTCCAGAACCAACGAGAACCGCTAGCTTGGCGCGTGAAAACAGTTACATTGTTTAATTCTACATAAGAACCTTCCCATTTCTCACCATTAGCTTTTTTCTGAACTTGTCCGATAGAAGCATTTCCTGTCATCAAAGAATCAATTCTAATTGGGGTTGCTTTTACTTTTTTCGGGTCTAAATCTAAAATTTCAACTCCATTTTCCCAATTTACATCAGCCTTAATCATATTAACTTGGCTTTGACCCTGACGTGTGCCAGCAGGAGCTGTTCCCCTGAAAGTTCTGATTACACCTGTTACACGAACCTTGGTTCCTGGCTTAAGGTTATCATAAAATTTGTTGTCATTAAGTAATTGAGGTAAAGTTCTACCTGAACCAGCAGGCTCACACATAATTTCAACTCCACCCCAAGGTCTTCCAAAAGTATCTACAGAAAGTACTGTTGCCTTTCTGCTGGTACTTAAACCATACAATCTTGGATCAAACAATACAATACCATCAAATCTCACGGTATCGCGGTAGGTGGCATTTTTGAAAAATGGATTTACGTAATCAGACGAGTCATTTGGGAAAGTAGCACTTAATTTAGCATCATTCACAAATTGAACCGTGTCAATTGGAATTACTGGATAAGGATTTTGCGCATTGGCAACAATTGCCAGCATCAAAATGCTAAAACTTAGGAAGATTTTTTTCATATGTTGATTTCTTAATTGTGTTAAAATCGAGCTGCAAAAATAAGCTTTATTTCCTTTTTTTTGAAGTTTGGGGATATTTAACAATTTGGTCACCCAAAGTTTCATTAATTAATTGTTTTTTCTCGATTTTTGAACCAAATACTAAGAGGTATTCAGCTAATTGTTCATATTTGCATTTACGGATGAATAGATATAAATCAGTCATAATTTTGGTTTTGAGTCTTTGCCTCAATCAAGTTTGGGCGCAAGTGCCAGCGCAAAGCAGGTTTACCACCACGGGTCGCCTTGGTTTAAGTATCAATAATTTTGGAACCTATGGTCGGCCAACTGTAAGAAGCAATACCCAAGGTCCGCCATCCATGGCATTTCCAAGAGGAAGCGGCATAGAACATTTGTTTGAAGCAGGCATTTGGATTGGGGCACTTGTTGATGGACAAGTTCGGGTGAGTACCAGCTCCGTAGATGCCAGCTCCGGCTATAGCACAGGCGGAAGCGGATTTGAATTTACCCAATTAAGCACCATCAAAGAGCGTTCAAAATTGCCCAATAGCAGCAGCTATTCATCCTCTGCCATTTCGCACCAAGACTTTTTAATGTCGCAAACAGATTCTTTTGTAGTAATTCCCGGTACTTCTATTCCCATTGGCGGACATCAAAACCCATTGGGCGCTGTTATTAATTTAGAGACTTATGCTTGGAATTTTCCTTTTGCTGATTTTTTTGTCATCTGTAATTATACCATTAAGAACGCCTCCAACAAACGCTGGGATTCGGTGTATTTAGGTACTTTTAGCGATTTGGTTGTGCGCAATGTGAATGTTACCCGCGATGCAGGAACTGCATTTTTTAACAAAGGAAGAAACGGAATTGATTATGGTAAGAATACCTTGTTTGCCTACCAAAGTTATGGCGATGATATAGAATCTACACGTTCTTATGGCGGCATTCAGTTTTTAGGAATGGATTGGCGTGGATTGTTTTTTAATCCAAACAAACCAGATACCTTTTTAACCCTTGGCTTACCTGCCCCAAAAGTGAATTATAATTTTTGGAATTTTAATTCGGTAGCAACGCCTTGGAATACCCCAGGCAACGACCAAGAACGTTATTTAAAACTTAATACCAGTATTGATTCTACCACCTTATTAGGCGGTGATGGTCCAATTAATGGCATACCTGCAAACTGGCTGCAATTGTTATCGGCCGGACCACTTGTGAGCATTGAGCCAGGAGAAAGTTTTACCTATACCTTTGCTTTTGTTTGTGCCAAGCAAAAAGAGCCACTTTCGTTTTTGCCACCCAGCAGCACCAATATTATTTCAACCGCCGAATCGCAAAAAGAACTCACAGATAATCTTAAACGC